>CACXFN010000173.1 GCA_902766915.1 uncultured Eubacteriales bacterium | reverse complement strand
TCTTCGATTCCGTGAATTGCGCGCTCCATGTTTTCCTTTGATGTAACATAGTGAGACGCCGGATAGATGGCTACGTGATTTCTTAGACCCAGGATTTCTCCGGTCAAAGGATTCATTTCCTTGATGCTCTCTATTTCGTCTCCGAAGAGTTCGACGCGCACTGCTTGGTCCTCTCCGGCAGGGAAGATGTCTATTATATCTCCACGCGCACGGAACGATCCGCGACCAAAGTCGATGTCGTTTCTGCTGTACTGAATATCTACCAGCTTGGTCAGTATATCCCGGCGACTCTTTTCCATGCCGGGACGAAGGGAAAGCACCTGCTCCTCGTAATCGATAGGATTACCGATTCCATAGATACAGGAAACGGAGGCAACCACAATTACATCCCGGCGCTCGGAAAGAGCTGCAGTGGCGCTATGACGCAGCTTCTCGATTTCTGCATTTATATCGCTATCCTTCTCTATATAGGTATCCGTCGACGGAACGTATGCCTCCGGTTGGTAGTAGTCGTAATAAGATACAAAATACTCAACCGCATTCTCCGGGAAGAATTCCTTGAATTCTCCATGGAGCTGAGCGGCTAAGGTTTTATTGTGGGATATTACCAGGGTAGGCCTATTTAGTCGCTGGATTACATTGGCCATGGTGAAGGTTTTACCGGAGCCTGTAACCCCAAGCAAAGTAACGGCCTTCTGTCCATCTTCAAAGGCTTCCACCAGCTTGTCTATGGCCTGTGGCTGATCCCCTGTTGGTTTATAATCCGAAATAAGTCTAAAATCCATATCTATACAAATTCCTTTAGCGCACTCTTCATCTTTTCTGCAAACTCCAGGCTGCCCCTTTGGGAGATATGCACCCCGTCGCTGTCCAGGTCTACCATCCATGATGAGGCATCGATGACCCTTAGACCCAGCTCCCCGGCAATCCTTTTATATCCCTCTGCAAGTTTCTTTGATGCATCCTCATACATCCAAAAAGGACTGTGGGGATTGCTCCCGGGAAACATCAAAGGCGGGATTATCAAAATTATTTCAAATGAGGATCCGGGGTCACAACCCGTCTTCGCAAATTCAAGGAGTCTCTCCAAAAGCATCCTCATATTCCCAATCGCCTCATCCGGATCAGGGTTGTTCGTTAAGAGAACATCATTCGTTCCCAGCATGATTGCAAAATAAGTAAGCGGCCCGTGGGATTTAATCAATCGCTCCAGGGATTCTATTTCATAATTAGAACGAGGAATACACCTTCCGTTCATTCCTCTTGGAATTACTTCCAATAAATCCTTCATATCCCGAGCAACAATATCCGTCCAGCGAATATCCTCTGAATAACGCCCTCCAAAAATTGCTCTTGGATCGTAACCGAATGTATTGGAATCACCGAAAAACAGAATTCTCTTCATTAAGTCTTCTTACCCTTCCCATGTCATTTTAACCTATATATCAAACTAATTATATTCCGTCAAAAGTCACTGGTAAAGTTTAAATTACGTAGAGTCCATCTATGGCAAACACCGTTGCAAAATCATTTACTTTTAATGGCTTAAATGATATAATTGAGCAAATAAAAAAGATAGGCACCAGTACGTTTTGCGTACTGGTGTCGTGCTATAAGGGACTACTTTATCGATATAAAGCAGTACATTGCGACAATATCCATACTGAAGTTTCGGTTGATCTACAAAGGAGCGCAAAATGGCAATTCCAAAACCCCTTTCCGAAATCGAAGAAGTCGTTATCGATGGTGCTCATCTTACCTTGGATGAATTCCTTGCTGTTGCCCGATTCAATACAAAGGTTCGAATATCCGAATCTGCACTGACAGCAATGAAACTGTCGCGAGAATTGACCGAAAAGCTCTCAGAAGAGCGCCGTGTCGCCTATGGAATCACAACCGGTTTTGGTGATTTCGCTACAGTGGCAGTACCTGAAGATCTTTCAAACAAACTATCAACAAATTTAATACTCAGTCATTGCACCGGTACAGGTGAACCCTATTCAATTGAGCAAGTTAGAGGCATGATGCTTTTACGGGCAAACGCTCTATGCGTTGGAATCAGTGGCGTACGTCCCTTGATTGTGGAAATGCTAATCGAGATGCTAAACGCCGGCGTCACTCCTCATATTCCTCAAAAGGGCTCTTTGGGAGCGTCAGGAGATTTAGCTCCCCTTTCCCATATGGGACTGGTACTACTAGGCAAGGGCCAAGCCTATTATCAGGGCGAACTTATTCCTGGTGCGGAAGCCATGAGAAAGGCCGGAATAGATATTCTGGACACCTTGGTTTCAAAGGAGGGTCTAGGCATCACGAATGGAACATGCGCCATGACGTCTGTTGGTGCACTAAATCTCTATGATGCAATTGAAGCTGCAAGGCTGGCAGACTTGATTAGTGCAATGAGTTTCATTGCTCTAACCGGTCAGCTTAGTCCCTTCCAGGAGCGTATGCATTTAGCACGTGGTCACATGGGCCAAATCAAGGTAGCTAGAAACATGCGACTTCTCACAGATAACAGCAAAATGGTTGACTCAAATCAAGGTCTACGAGTTCAGGATGCTTATTCACTGCGCTGTATTCCCCAGGTACATGGCGCAATTCGCGATACCTTGGATTTTGTAAAAGATAAAGTAGATATAGAGCTTAATGCCGTAACAGATAATCCCTTGATTTTCCTGGAAGATGAAGGCGTAATTTCCGGAGGCAATTTCCACGGAGAGCCAATGGCTCTTCCCTTTGACTTTCTTGGAATAGCTTGCTCCGAATTGGCGTCCATCTCCGAAAGAAGAACCGAAAGAATGGTTAATGTCCATCTCAGCAACGGACTCCCTCCCTTCCTAACAGTTGACGGAGGTATAAACAGCGGATTCATGATTGTTCAATATACTGCAGCATCAATGGTTTCAGAGAACAAAGTCCTGGCCCATCCTGCAAGTGTGGACAGCATTCCATCCTCTGCAAATCAGGAAGACTTCGTTTCCATGGGCACAACTGCAGCAAGAAAATCCGGACAAATACTTGAAAACACGAGGTCAGTATTGGCCTTCGAATTATTGACTGCCTGCCAGGCTTTGGACCTAAGATTACAGGAACGCGGATTTGAAAATAGCAGTCTACCACCAGTTATTGAGCAGGTCTATAAACGAGTACGAAGCGAAGTTCCTTTTATGGACCAGGATCGTGAAATACGGAATGATATTGAAGTAGTCGAAAGACTTATAAGAAGTAGCGAACTTACAGAAATTCTCTATGAATTCATCCCTGAATTAGAATAAGGAGGAATCCAATGAACAAAGAGATCATAACCGTTAGACTCGATGATAATCTACCGGAATATCCGGAATTTGTGCCCGGCATGCGTCGTGCACCCCATCGCAAATCCAATCTTTCAGACGCCGATAAAGTATTGGCAATTAAAAACGCTCTTCGTTACATACCAGCCAAACACCACGAGGAAATGGCCAAGGAATTTGCCGAAGAATTAGAAGAACATGGTCGTATCTATGGCTACAGATTTCGTCCTGCAGGACCAATCAAAGGTCTCCCCATAGATGAATATAAAGGCAATATAACAGAAGCCAAGGCATTCCAGGTAATGATTGATAACAACCTTGATTTCGATGTGGCTCTCTACCCCTATGAATTGGTGACCTACGGAGAAACCGGGCAAGTCTGTCAAAACTGGATGCAGTACAGACTCATCAAAAAGTATTTGGAAATAATGACAGATGAGCAGACCTTGGTAGTCATGAGCGGTCACCCCTTAGGGCTGTTCCGTTCTCACAAACTGGCGCCCCGTTGCATAATAACCAACGGACTAATGGTGGGTGGATTTGACGACCAAAACAATTTTAATAGAGCTGCTGCTCTGGGTGTAGCAAATTACGGGCAAATGACCGCAGGTGGCTGGATGTATATTGGGCCGCAGGGTATTGTTCACGGCACATTCAATACACTTCTAAATGCAGGCAGGCTTAAGCTCGGAATTCCGGCTGAAGGAAATCTGGCAGGAAGATTGTTCATATCCGCAGGATTAGGCGGAATGAGCGGAGCTCAAGGCAAGGCTGCAGAGATTGCAGGAGCTGTGGCTATTATTGCAGAGGTCGATGATTCACGAATTGAAACACGTTATACACAAGGTTGGGTTAGTGAAAGAAGCGACGACTTAGAGGAAGTACTATCCATTGCAAAAGAAAAGTTGGCATCAAAAGAAGCCTGCGCTATTGCCTATCATGGCAATGTTGTAGACCTTTTGGAATTCTTATATAAAAACAATGTCCATGTGGATTTGATGAGTGACCAAACTTCATGCCATGTTCCATATGATGGCGGTTACTGCCCACAGGGCCTAACCTTTGAAGAAAGAACTGAAATGCTTGATCGGGATCCCGAAGGATTCAGGGAAGCTGTAGATAAAAGTTTAAGAACCCATTATGACCTAATAGTTAAATTCCATGAAAGAGGAACCTACTTCTTTGATTATGGCAACAGTTTCTTAAAGGCAGTATACGATGCCGGAGTAACTGCGGTATGCAAGAATGGGGAAAATGATTTGGAAGGTTTTATTTTCCCGTCCTATGTGGAAGATATTTTAGGACCACAGCTCTTTGATTTTGGGTATGGTCCATTCCGTTGGTGCTGTCTCTCAGGAAATCCCGAGGATTTGGATGCCACCGATCAGGCAGCCGCGGACTATATCTATGAGAATAACCGTCGTTATCAGGACTATGATAATTATGTTTGGGTACGCGATGCCAAAAAGAATAAGCTGGTTGTTGGAACCCAATGCCGCATCCTCTATCAAGATGCTATGGGCCGCATGAATATCGCTCTGAAATTCAACGAAATGGTTAGAGACGGAAAAATCGGCCCCGTCATGTTGGGGCGTGATCACCACGATACTGGCGGAACGGATTCCCCCTTCCGTGAAACATCAAATATAAAGGATGGCTCAAACATAATGGCAGATATGGCTACCCAATGCTATGCAGGAAACGCTGCCCGCGGAATGAGTCTAATCGCTCTTCATAACGGTGGAGGCACAGGAATAGGTAGAGCAATTAACGGTGGCTTCGGCATGGTGCTGGATGGTTCCGAAAGAGTAGATACAATTCTTCGCATGTCCATGCCCTGGGATACCATGGTAGGTGTTGCCCGCAGAGCATGGGCCAGAAATGAGAATGCAATAACTGTCGCAAAGGAGTACAACGAAATAAACGCCGGTACTGACATGATTACTATTCCTGAAATAGCAGATGAAGAACTCATCAAAACAATTATTAAGAAATAAGGTCATATCAAAAATGAAAAGATTAATTATAAAAAACATCGGAACTCTTGCTACTCCCACCGGAGGTAGTGCCAAATCAGGAGAAGCTCAAGGTGAAATCCAGATATTAAAAAATGCATATATCATTTGCGATGAAGGATTTATAACCCAGGTAGGAGAAATGGAACCAGCAGAAATTTCCTCCCCTAATCAAAAAGAATCCTTCGTATTACCCGATTGGATAGATACCTTCGATTCGGATATTGTGGATGCAGAAGGTAAACTTGTTACCCCGGGTTTGGTTGACGCACACACACATCTGGTATTTGGCGGATGGCGTCAAAATGAATTGGAGTTAAAGCTAAAGGGAGCAACTTATTTGGATATTCTTGCTTCAGGCGGAGGCATTTTATCCACGGTTAGAGCAACCAGAAACTCTACCCTTGATCAATTGGTGGATAAAATGACGGTGGAATTAGACGATATGTTTGTCCACGGTACCACCACCTGCGAAGTAAAGAGTGGCTACGGTCTCGACAGAGAAACTGAGCTGAAGCAATTAAAGGCTGTATCCGAGTGCAAGGATAAAACTCCTGTAGAACTGGTGGCAACCTTTATGGGGGCTCATGCCCTTCCTGAAGAATACCGACATAACAGACAGGAGTATATCGATTTTCTCTGTAATGACATGATTCCACAAATTGGAGAAAGCGAACTTGCTGAATACTGTGACGTTTTCTGTGAAGAAGGTGTTTTCACTTCTGAAGAATCGGAAACCATTCTTAGAACCGCCAAGGCCCACGGACTTGGAGCCAAGATTCACGCAGATGAGATATGCGATATAGGCGGAACCGGCGTGGCGGAACGAGTTGGCGCAGTATCTGCTGAGCACTTAATATGTTGTTCCAAGGATGGTATTAGCAATCTAAAGAAGGGCAATGTAATTGCGTGCCTGCTTCCAG
>CACXFN010000172.1 GCA_902766915.1 uncultured Eubacteriales bacterium | reverse complement strand
TCTGAAGAGCCTGTTTTATTAGTTTTTGATTTCTACCGCTAAACGCAACCTCGGGTTTTGTATGGACAGTAATAACAATCGGCTTTCTATGCAGCATACACCATGGAATCCCAAATGTCACTCCTCCCATGTGGGCATGAATAACATCCGGATTATAGCGGCTTAGCTGTCTCATCACTTTGAGCATGTGTAATGGTGTAATTCTGCCTCTTATATTTCCATATTGTAAATCTGTTACTGAAGACATTTCTTCTTCAAGCGGAGTACCTACCTTCTGACCATAGCAAAATACAGGGGCCTCTATAATCTCCCGATTTAGGTTCTTTACTAATTCATACGCCATATGCTCGGCTCCGCCCATACCCAAGCCATTCAGCAATGTAAGTACTTTCATTTGCTGTTACTCCAGAGTTTTTAATAAATATGATTTTTTATCCGCATCATATGCTTCCTTATCAAAATCGGAGGGCATACTTTTTAACGTTTTCTCAGCATACTCCTGTGTTGTGCAGATAATTCGCGCGGGAACACCAGCTACTACTGTATAATCTGGAACATCTTTCGTCACAACACTACCAGCTCCAACAACGGAATGCTTTCCTACATGAACACCAGGCATTATTATGCTTCTTGTGCCAATGAAGGCCTCTTCGCCTATTTCTATATGACCGTACTTTATGACATCCTTATATTCTGGCCAATGGCTCCTAAATGCCCAAGTACCTCCATCATGCGTTACGAACACAACATCCGATGTAATACGACACTTTTTTCGTAGCGTAATCAGGTATGGTTCACTTCCGAAATTCACCCCTCCTAATACGGATACACCTTCTTCAACAACCATCCCATTCTCTAGAGCGATTTTCAGACTGCCTTTGAGACGTTTTTTCAGTTCTTTGAAAACGGTTACTATTCTCATCCTTTTATTACCTCTTCCACATACGCCTTCCATTGCGCAAAAATCCTATCAGGGTGGAATTGTGTCGCAGTTTCCTTTGCTGTCCTGCCAATCTTCTCGGCATATTCCTGATCAGAAAGGAGCCTATCGATCGCCATCGCCAGAGATTCCTTATCCTTTATCGGAACAAGTAATCCATTTTCTCCATCTTTGATCAATGTCCTAGGTCCCCCACAAGGACAATCCGTAGAAACACATGGAACGCCAGCTGCCAATGCTTCCATCAGACAGTTGGGCATACCTTCATAGTCCGAGGAAAGCACAAATACCCCTGCTTTTCCTAAAACCCCGGCAACATCGTTGGTTGGCCCCTTCAAAACAACACGGCCTTGCAAACCGTACTCTTCAATCTGCTGTCTAATTTTCTCCTCTAATGCACCCGCGCCATAAAGGAGCAATTTCTGGTCAGGATATTTATCCGCAATCTGTGCAAATGCATCGACCAACAGGGCATGATTTTTCTGTTTGCTCAGACGACCAACAGAGATGACATTTTTCGTCTGCGTTCTTTCTATATTGAAAAATTCTTCTTTTACATCGTTGAGAATTACCCGCGATTTCTTCTGGAGTTTTTCCGGAAACCAGGCTTTAGCGTCCTCCGTCTGAAATACACATCCATCCGCTGTGGGCAACAGATACTTTCCGACGTACTTCCCAAGCTTACCAGAATATTCTCTATTCGGGTCATTCCTTACGGAGATGATTCTTTTTGTTTTCAGCCCTTTTGTCGCTATTAAAGCTCGGAAATTAGGCTCCGCCATAAACGAAATAATAGCTACAGGTTTCTCCCTTTTTATTATTCTGCGTAATGCCTTAATCCTTGAGATATTTCTTTTCAGTCTGGATTGCTTTATCTCTTCCTGCTCGATGGAAAGCCTGATCACATTTGACGGCACTTCATATTCTTTTCCCTCATCAACGAAGGAAGTCACCAATACCGACCTAAATCCTTCATCGGCGAAATGGTGTGCCAGCTGGAGAATAACCCGTTCTGCACCTCCACCATTAATTGCATTTATATAAAACAGGAGCGTATCCATCATTAATTCCTCATCGTTTATTGATTACCGGACATGCATTGCCAGGTATATTTGCTGCAGCATCCTATCAGTTACTCCAAGAGGTCTGTCTTTTGTTTTTACCACACTGGCAAAAGCCGTTTTATTCTCTATCAGGAAGCTCTCCAGATCTTTAAATGCATTGTCGTTCATGGTGTTCGGATGATAGCAGAAGGTCACCGTCTTGAACGGAAGCTTCCTTACGCTCCCGCTCTGTTGTGGGATAAACCAGAAATCTCCGTCCTTATAAACATCCCAGGCAACAGTATCACTGATAATACGTATCGGTGTTTCGGATTTAATAGCTTTCAGCGTATTTTCATCAAATGTGTGGGATGGTGCGAAGAAAATATCAGGTTTTATACCATGCTGATCAAGAATCTGATAGCCCTTTCTTATCTTCTCAGCCTGTTCTTCATAGGGAAGCCCCGCAAATTCAGAACGTTTATTGACTGGATTGATACCGCCATCTTCAGTCACATATCGATGCTCATATCCGTGCATTGCCGGTATCCATCCCTTGTCTATCCAGCTATGCATAAGTGACCAGAACTCCGGATTCTGTTGGTACTTAGAAACAAGTGATTCATCGCCGTTTTTCGGAATAATCCCAAAGATTGGTTTAATTTGATATTTA
>CACXFN010000171.1 GCA_902766915.1 uncultured Eubacteriales bacterium | reverse complement strand
GGGATTCATTATGAAGCATGGCCCCAGTGAATATGTCGCAAAGAAATTGTTCTTCCTGATTCCTTCTCTCTTTGTATCCGGATTCATTCCAATCCCGATTTCTATATCGATAAAATCGTTTTCGAAATCGCCGTAGGCGAATGAAAATTGACTTCTGTGTCCGAGCATAGTAATCGGTTTCTCTCCGGGTTCATTTCCGTCTTTATTTGGATCGAAAACACCGACGTACTGAGAATTATGGCGTTCCCTTTCCATATATCTTTCGGAATAAAAATCAAAGATATCCAAGGCGTGGATTACTCTACGTCCATCCACATTCGACCTTGCTTGAAGCTTTTTCCCTTCAATTATTTCGCGACCAAATATCTCTATTGAATTTCCTGTAACCAGGAAGATGGTTCCGTCATTTATCAGCTCGATTATGCGTTCCCTATGGGGTTTAAGCATTTCAATAATCTGTTCTTGCTTTCGCTCCGTAGTGCATCCCAAATAAATCATATCCACCTTGTCCTTAACAAAGGCGGGTTCATTCTTATGGCTCGTTTCTATTACGTTTATTTCCGAATTGCATCGTCTTAGATATTCGACGTTGTAGCTTTCGCCATAGATATTGCAAAAATCGGGATAGAGTAATTCGACATTCTTCATTATTTGGATTCCTCCTTCCCGGCAGCAACTTCCTTTGCTCGCTCTACAATTGCATCTCTCCAATTAAGGGCCTTGGTTACATAGTCGATTTCAAACAGTACGTAGACGGATTCGATACCTTCTGTATCCACATAGAGTGGTACTTTGGATTCATCCTCGATACATACTATTTTTTCCTCGGGTATTCCGGCCAGAAGCATCCTGAGTTTATGATTCAGGAACATGTGACCGGCACAAACTATCTTCTTTATGTTAGGGCTGTTCAGCACCTCGTAATCTGTTTCATAGAGCCAGGTCAGGGTCTCCGTTGGGTGATGTTTATCCTGAACTTCGTCCATGCATAGAACCACGTTTTTAATTGTAGGTTCCTCTGCCATGTATTCAAATACCGTGGATGCAGCGCTTACGTTCTGACTCTTGGCTCCATATGTGTGATATTTGATTCCGTTAAACTCAACTGTTGTTTCTCTTATTTTGGTTATCTGCTGACGGGACATAAAGTCGGAAATAACTTCCTGCGTGAATCCCATGGTTCTGAAAAGAGCAACAGCGGACAGCACGTTAAACGCATTGAAAATAGTTGCAGAGATCAAAGGATAGTCGTGGGCGATCTGGTTCTGCTTATCCGTAATAAGTGCATCCTGGTTTGCTGATTCCAATACGGTGATGATTCTGTTTTGTAAATCTACTTTTTCAGCAAAGTATTCAGAATAAGGTGTTTTAAAATCGCAGTCTTCGCAATAGAAGTCGCCCATGTGACGATAGAATCTATAATTGTATTTAATCTTTCCTCCGCAGTGAGGACAGACGACGATTTCTTTGCCGATGTTTTCCCATGGCTTGGCACCAACATCGCACATGCCATAGAAGACTCTGGGTGTTCCCGTTGTAAGTGCCAGCTGTGAGCTTATTGGATCGTTGGCATTTAGAATTGCAGTGGTTTTGGAACCAAGGATTTCAAATGTTTTATTAACCTGATCAAAGATATGCTCCGGATGCCCGTTTCTCCTCAGAGAATCCTTGCTTATATTGGTAACCAGGATATAGTCAGGTGCAACTCTTCCCATGGTGTCGGGTAAAGTAAGCTCGTCTGCTTCCAAAACGGACGCATCAACTTTTGGTCTATTAAATATGTTAACTCCGCGCATCAGGTTAAGGGCAAATCCCGCATGGATGTTTGCGCCCCAATCGTTAAAACTAGTGGTGTAACCCTGTTCGTTAAGCAAGTTATTAACCAGTGCAGATGTAGTGGTTTTACCGTTGGTTCCTGTTATTGCAATTGTTATTTTAGGTTTATTGACCAATTTTAAAAAATCAGGACATAGCTTTCCGGCCAAAAGTCCCGGCCAGTCGTCTTTATCGTTCCCTCTTATTTTAAATACGAAATCAACGAATTTGGATGCCCACAGAGCAAAATAGAATCTTAACATCGATAACCCCTTTTATTTACGAGTGTTGTCCATAAGTGCCGAAAAATCGGCAAATCCCCGTGCAGTCATTAAAGAAATTTTACTTAAATAAAGTGTAAGTGTCAAGAAATTGTTTGCATTTAAAAAACTCTTATGATAGACTATATCAGTGCCTTTGAAAAGGCAATTAGAATTAGCTTGGAGGGTTGACCGAGTGGCTAAGGAGCTCGCCTGGAAAGCGAGTAAGGTGTAACAGCCCCGTGGGTTCGAGTCCCATGCCCTC
>CACXFN010000170.1 GCA_902766915.1 uncultured Eubacteriales bacterium | reverse complement strand
GTTACTAACACAGCTATCAGTACCTATCCCGACAGTTATCCCTCTATCAAGCATCTTCCTGATAGGTGCTATGCCACTAGCCAGTTTCAAATTTGATGCAGGACAATGAAGCACGGAAGCATGATGCTCCTTTATAATATCTAAATCTTCATCTGTAACCCAGACGCAATGGGCCATTCTCATGTTTAAGCTAAAAAGGCCCAAATCTTCACAAAGCCTGGTGGGAGTCTTTCCATTATGACGGTTTTTACATTCTTGATGCTCCTTACTAGTTTCACTAATGTGCATGTGAATAGGGCATGACAATCTTTGAGCCATCTCCTTTGCAGCCAACATAAAATCTTCGGTAACTGTATACTCTGCATGAGGCCCAAGTCCTACTTGAATCCGATTATTATCTGCACCGTTGTATTTAAGATACATCTCTCTTGTTTTTTCCAAGTCATCGATACCATTTGAATGAACAGTTTCTATACCCATTGAAAAAATACCGCGTATGCCAGAAACAGTAGCTGCTTCTAGTACTGCATCTATCTGTTGCGCCATATCATTGACGGCTGTAATGCCCCTTCGAAGCATTTCTGCAATCCCCAAAAGGCTTCCCCAATAATTAGTTTGATAATTACATTTCTGTCCCAATGGCCCCATTTTTTGCTGTATCCATTGCTCCAGAGGCAGATCATCCGCACTTCCTCGAAGAATAGTCAACGGAAGATGAGTATGGGTATTGACAAAACCTGGCATTAGGATATTCCCTGCACAGTCAATAGTTTGTAGGGATGTATTCAGTTTTTTGGGGGGAGTCCCTTCTCCAATTGCGGAAATGATTCCTTCTGAAACCACTACATACCCCTGTTCAATGATAGGAGAATGTGAGTCCATAGTAATAATACATGCATTTATAAAGATGGTGTAATTTGACAAAGTATACCTCACATATAAATAGAAAAGCTTAACAACCTTGTGATATAAACTTTCAATCTAAGAAATTTAAGAATGTAATTTGGGAGGAAAAGTATCAACTACTTCAGATAGTCAGAGGATCCCATTCAAACAGCTTATTCTGTATCGCTCCTAGCAACGATCCTTTTATTGCAGATGATTTCCCGGCAAAGGCATAAGCAAAAGCCTAGCGCTCTATTACCGGGAAATCATGCAATCCTCATCTTAAGAGTCTCTGGAGTTATACTCACTACTGGTTTTATTAGGCCGAAAAATTTACTCTGCTCGGCCGTAATACCATTCCAATTTCTAGAGCCTTGAATCACTCACGAATATAAACCTCACCTTCGCTTTTAGGTCCATGAGCATTTTTCCCGAAAATCAAAGCAATAAGTGTCAGAATATAAGGAATACTTAGGAACAGCTGGCCTGGAAGGTCGAAGAAAGATTGTGCCCGCATCTGCAATGCATCAATCAAGCCTATTAGAATTCCAAAAATAAAGATTGGAAATGGCCTGTATGCACCTAAAATAACGACTGTAAATGCCATATAACCTTTTGTAGTTGCTATACTTCGGGAGTAATATCCCATTTGCCCAAGTGTAAGTTCACAACCAGCAATACCTCCCAGAATTCCAACAAGAATCATCGCTAGAAATTGATACTTATACACATTCACACCTAATGAATCTGCAGTCGCGGGATTTTCACCAATGGAACGTACCCTTAGCCCAAATACTGTCTTTTCAAGGATCAGCCAAACAATTACTGTAGCAACAATAGCAATAAACAGAATAATAGACTGCTGGCCAAGAAGAGGAAGTGTGATACTGGGAAGCCTAGGAACCTTCTCCGTGACATTTTTTGTATCCATAAGCGCTGAAATCATAACCGAGACCAACCCAGTGGCAATAAAATTAAAACCTACTCCGCTTACAACTTGATTACCTCTTCCTTTTATAACTACAAGAGTGAACAAAAGCATGTAAACTATACTCGACAAAATGCCCACTGCAAGCCCCAAAAAAGGCAACTCTGTAAGCCAACAGATATATACACCAAAAAAAGCAGCCAATTCCAAGGCACCTTCCATTGCAATCAGAATAATGCCTGCTTTGGAAGCCATAAGTATTCCCAATGCAGCAACCACGAGCGGAAGGCCCAACCGCACAGCACTTTGTAATAATGCAGTGATATTCATTTAACAGCCCTCCCCCTTTGAAACGGAACTCTGATTACATCAATAGCCTTCTGGCATATATAAGGGCAGACCAGCATAACAATTATGATTCCCTGTAATGCAGTATTGAAATATGCAGATATGTTCATACTGCGCTCCAACGTCAAGACTCCAATTTTAAATATGGATATAACAATGGCCATAAAAATAATTAAAATAGGGTCGGCATTCGCCATATATGCAATTGCAATTCCATCAAATCCATAATTCTCATAAAAGCCTGCGAAATATGAATACTTTCCTCCGAGTATGTCAACAGCGCCTCCCATAGCCGCCAGAGCCCCTCCTATAGCCATACCAATAAGAGACATTGTACGAACATTAATCCCCAGAAATTTCGAAGTGGTTCTGTTCAAGCCAGCACTCTTCATTTCAATTCCAAACGTTGTCTTTTCCATGACAAATTTGACGAGGAAACATACAACTATTCCAATAATGAGGGACCATGACCACTGAGCATTTTGGAATAATTTGGG
>CACXFN010000169.1 GCA_902766915.1 uncultured Eubacteriales bacterium | reverse complement strand
TTATCAGGCTGCCAATACCATATCAAATATCTTTTCCTTTGCTGCGTTTAGCATAGGAGATGCGGCATTAATAATGATTGGTGAAAGACTTGGCAGAGGGGAAAAGGAATATACCTGGGAGATGTCCAAGCACCTAATGAAGGTGGGAACGAGCATGGGTCTGGTTTTTGGAATAGCAATTATGGCCATGGCCAAACCTCTTTCCTATTTATTTAAGCTTTCTCCGGAGGGACAGAAATACACTTTTTATATACTGTTGGTAATGGGGGCGATACTTTGGCTCTGCCTGTACAACGGAATACATATTACGGGAACACTTAGAGGAGGGGGAGACACCAAATTTGCCATGTTGGCTGAGAGCGGCAGTGTATGGTTGGTCGCAGTTCCTTTGGCATTCCTGGCGGCAACTGTTTGGCATGTGCCTATTCATATTGCTGTACTAATTGCGCGTTCAGAAGAGGTGGTTAAATCCATAGTTTTAACCAAGCGATACCTCTCTAAAAAATGGATGAATGTTATGATAAAGGGCCTATAGGTCAATTTCTCCTTCTGCCAAAATGGCAGCCCTTCCGCCTACACGTATGCGACAGGTCTCATGGGCATCAATTGTTGTGAGAATTATTGATGGACGATCCATAGCTTCGCCCTGGATGAATTGGCACTTAGCATGGGTGCCAATTTTTTGATTAAGGCAAAGGTAATAGGTCAGAGCTCCGCTGGATGTTCCGGTGGCAGCCTCCTCATCTATTCCATACAGAGGTGCAAAGTTTCTGGTATGACAGATAATATCGGCATTGCTTGGATCCTCTCCCTGCTTTGGCTGATTCGGTTCTATACAGAAGGCATGGACTCCCGTAACATTATACTTTTCTGACAGCTTGGAAAGAGCATCGAAATCCGGATTAAGGGAATCCAACTCCCTTTGATTAGCCATGGGCATCATTATATCCGGAAGCCCTGTGGACATTATCATTGGTAGAAGATTAATGCTTTGATCAAATTCGGTTCCCATTATTTCATACAACCTATCTATCTCTATGGCGTCATTAATTGTTGAAATATGTTTGGGATCTGCCATATCCATCAAAAGGAAAGAAGGCTGGGAGGATTCTGAAGCGGAGTTTTTTTCATATTCAATTTGTATCTCTATATCACCTGCCAATGTGTGAACAGAAATGGATTCAACGGATTCATCTGACAATAGGCCGGCTTTCGCCAGGGAATAAAAACTTGCGATGGTGGCATGTCCGCATAAATCCACCTCTCCTGTGGGAGTAAAATATCTGGCGTGGAATGCGGGCTTCAGTGTTTCTTTGTTATCATTATTTTCTGCATCATGGGTAATTCTTTTTATAAATGCAGTTTCGGAATACCTTAATTCAGCGGCGGTTTTTCTCATAATTTCATCGTTGGGAAAATCCTCTCCATCAGGAATCAAAACCACACCTGCCGGATTTCCACCAAATAATGTATCGGTAAAAGCGTCTGCAATAAAGAATTTCATATATTCCTCCCATTAGGTATTTGACATTGGTATATTTGACAATGGTATATTTGATAATGATACAAAGAATTATATCACTATACAGGCAATTGTGATACAATGAATGCATTATGGAAAACAAAGGACTTATTGGCTTCATATCAAGATATGCACGTATATTAGTTGTAATCGCTGTTATGCTGGGGGCAACCTCGGGTACCTTAGGAAAGGCCATTACGGCACCTCCAATTGCCATAGGCTTTTGGAGACTGACCTTTAGCCTTCCTTTCTTCGGTGTTCCAGTATTAATGCATGACAGAGAGGAACTAAAAGGGCTTTTTTCAAAAGATAATAAACAGGCTTCATGGAGCAGTCTTTTGCTTACTATGCTTGCAGGATTCTTTCTGTTTGCTCATTTTACCAGTTGGTTTAATGCGGTTAAAATGACAAGTATAGCCAGTGCATCCATATTTGCTTCTCTTCATCCCTTTGTGGTGGTATTTATCAGCGTTTTCATATATAAAAAAGGAATAAATAAGAAACAACTTCTTGGAATCCTGGTTGCGCTAATCGGGGCTTATCTTACTGCCGGGATGGATTTCAGCAATCTTCCTCCGGGCCACTTTAAAGGAGATATTATGGGAATCCTGGCTGCTCTGTTTATGGGGGTGTATTTTTCCATCGGTGAAAAGGCGATGGATAAAATATCGGGAAGAGTTTATGTTTTTATTCTCTTCGCCACCTGCTGGTTTAGTTTCTTGATGGCTATGATTATTACAGGAACAAGTTTCACCGGTTATCCAATTATGGATTATTGTCTTCTGGTTTTAATGGCCTTACTTTGCCAGCTTGGATCCCATGCGGTTTTAAATCTATGTATCGGGCATTTGGATTCTGTTTACGTATCTGCCTGGGAGACTTCGGATTCGGTATTTTCCATACTGTTTGCTTTCTTAATTCTAAGACAGGTGCCATCATCCTGGGAACTGGTAGGTTGTGCTTTGGTGGTGGCAGGATTGCTCTATTATAATTACAATTACAAATCAAAAGTATAGCCTAAGTCATTTTAGAATTAGTATTCCTGTCTTGTGTTTAAACCCTATTTAAACTATAATATCTCTGTGTGGGGATGGCGTAAAATCCCCCTAGTTATGTAGTCAAAGTTGTCAGTTTTGGTGCGCTTGCGCCGGAAAGGAATGTGGATATGGCATATTTGGAAATAGTACAGGTAATCGGAAGAGAAGTTATGGACTCCCGCGGAAATCCTACCGTAGAGGCTGAAGTTCATCTTGGCGACGGATCCATTGGAAGAGGAATTGCGCCAAGCGGTGCTTCCACAGGTGAATTCGAGGCTCTGGAATTGAGAGATGGCGATAAAAAGCGCTATGGAGGAAAGGGTGTAGAAAAAGCAGTTAAGAATATTAATACCAAGATAGATGAATTGCTTTTTGGTATGGATGCTTCAGACATATATGCCGTTGATCAGGCTATGATAGAAGCTGACGGAACAGAAGATAAATCTAAACTTGGAGCAAATGCAATCCTTGCTGTTTCAATTGCCTGTGCTAGAGCAGCGGCTCAGTCTCTTGATATGCCTCTTTATAGATTCCTTGGTGGACTCCATGGAAATACCCTTCCTGTACCTATGATGAATATTCTAAATGGTGGTGCACATGCAACCAATACTGTTGACACCCAGGAATTCATGGTAATGCCAGTTGGTGCTCCAACATTTAAGGAAGGGCTAAGATGGTGTGCAGAAGTTTATCATCAGTTAGGTAAGATTCTTAAGGAAGATGGGTATGCAACAGGCGTGGGTGATGAAGGTGGCTTCGCTCCGAACCTCTCCAGTGATGAGGAGACCTTGGATTATATCATCAAGGCTATAAAGGCATGTGGATACAAGCCGGGTAAGGACTTCGTGCTGGCAATGGACGCTGCTGCCAGTGAGTGGAAAGGTAAGAAAAAGGGCGAATACATCCAGCCTAAGAGTGGAAAGAAATTCACATCCAGGGAATTGGTAGATCACTGGAAAGCCCTTGTTGACAAATATCCTATTTACTCCATTGAAGATGGATTGGATGAGGAAGATTGGAAGGGTTGGGAGATGATGACCGCAGAATTGGGAGACAAACTCCAAATCGTTGGTGATGATCTCTTCGTTACAAATACAAAACGCTTGGCAAAGGGAATTGAGAAGAAATGTGGAAACTCTATTCTGGTTAAGCTAAATCAAATAGGTTCGGTATCCGAAACATTGGAAGCTATTAAGATGGCTCATAAGGCAGGGTTTACTGCTGTTGTTTCCCACCGTTCCGGAGAAACTGAGGACACAACCATTGCTGACCTGGCTGTTGCTATGAATACGGGACAGATTAAAACCGGTGCACCCAATAGAACTGAGCGTGTTGCTAAGTATAACCAGCTCCTGAGAATTGAGGAGGAATTAATGGATGGTGCATTCTACGCCGGCTTAAGTGCATTTAATCAAAAACACTAAGGTTTTTATTCGGAAATGACTTAATGGCATTTCTGTATATGGAGGAAAAAACAAATGAAATTTAAAATAGTCGATAGAGATGCAACCAATGTTAGAGCTGACTATGAGATAAGATTTATAATAAATGATGATTTGACAAATTGCACCGATAGAGAACTGCTTAAGTTCTCCGGATTCGAAAAAGGGTCGGTTTGCAATCTTGCCAGTGCCAGAAGAATCTATGTGAGCATTAAGGATACATCTCCCGAGACACTGAGAATTGCCATTTCCAAGGCTCTTAAGGTTCTTTCCGGATACAGAATTAAATCTGTCAAAATGCCACATATCAGCTCTCCGGCAGTTAGCGTTGGTGGAACAGAAGCTGCGATGGAAGAGATCGAAGCCGCACTTAGCGCAATTGCAGAGGGGTTTGAGCTTTCGGCATATTCCTTTGATGAATATAAGACGGATTCCAAACCTTGTACAATTGAGGAAGTCTACGTAAGTGTAACGGGATGCGATAAGGTTAGAGCAGAAGCGGCTTTAAAGCGTGGCAGAATAATTGCGGAAGCTACAAATTATGTTCGTGACATTGTTAACGAGATTCCTCAGGTTTATACCCCGCAGAGAATGGTGGCAGATGCCCAGAAATTAGCGGAGTCTTATTATACTGTTAAATGTCAGGACTATGGCAAGGACTATTTAAAGGCACAGGATATGAATGCCTTCCTTGCCGTCAATCAAGCAAGTCCGCATGGACCACAGCTTATTCATTTGACATACAAACCTAAAAAGGATGCTGAGTTAAAGATTTGTTTCGTAGGTAAGGGACTGACATACGATAGCGGTGGACTCTCCATAAAACCATCTACCAGTATGTATACAATGAAGGCAGATAAATCAGGTGCAGCTGCTACCATGGGAATTATCAAGGCTTGTGCCGAGATGGAACTGCCCTATGAGGTTCATGCGGTATTAGGTGTGACTGAAAACATGGTTGGAAGCGGAGCCTACAAGCCTGATGATGTACTAAGAACCCGCGGCGGAGTTACGGTAGAAGTTAACAATACCGACGCAGAAGGTCGTCTGGTTCTATGTGATTGCCTGTCTTGGGCCCAGGATGAAGTGAAGCCTGACTATCTAATCGATTTGGCAACTCTTACAGGCGCATGTGTTGTGGGTTTGGGTGATTATACTTCCGGCGTAATCGGGAATAATTATGATTTCCAGGTTGCATTCAAGAAGGCAGCGGAGCTTAGTGGTGAAAACTACACTGTCCTGGAATTCAACGATCACCTGAGACCTCTCTTGGATTCAAAGGTTGCAGATGTACGCAATTCAGTGCCCGGTGGAATGGGTGGTGCCTTAACTGCAGGACTCTTCCTGGATAAGTTCATTAAAGAAGAGTATAAAGATAAATGGCTTCACCTGGATATCGCAGGTCCCGCCTATGTTGGAGACGCCTGGGGTTACAACCCTGCAGGAGGAACCGGTGCAGGCGTAAGAGGCTGTTTGTACTGGATGCTGAATAAATAGAATCCCAGCACTTCTTTAATAAAATAAAATAGGAAAAACGTTCCTCTTTTTGATTATTTCGTACAAAAAGAGGAACGTTTTTATTTGGGGAAAGGGAACCTTATTGATATCTTTTTTCAACTAAGTGGATTAACTGGATTACACTATAGAACATATGATATTATATATTCACTAGTAATTAGTTGTACTTTTACATAATTTAAGGAGGAACAAAATGAAAAGGGTAGGACATAGTGTTAAAGTGTCGTTTATCGTTTTGGTGCTTTTATTAGTGATTACTTCAGTTCCGATAGTAGCTACTGCTGATACCATAGAAAACAATCCAGGCATCAGGATTGCGGGTGCAGATAGATATGGTACATCATATGCTGTAGCTGATGAAATCCATAAGGAAAAGGGTGCATTTGAAAACGTAGTGGTTGCATTTGGCGGTAATTTCCCAGATGCTTTATCAGGTGGATTCTTATCCAAAGTTAAGGATGCTCCATTAATTCTTATAAATCCAAATCAAGAGACAAAAGTCTTGTCCTATATAAAAAAAGATATGAAGAAAAATGGTACTGTTTTCTTGCTTGGAGGAACAGGAGTTGTTAGAAATGTATTTGAAAATGCATTAAAGTCAAATGGTATAAAGACAAAAAGACTGGCAGGAGAAAGCCGCTTCGACACCAATTTAGAAATACTTAAGGAATCGGTGAAACCTGGTGAGGAAATAATTGTTGCATCTGGAGTAAACTATCCCGATAGTTTATCCGGATCTGCTGTTGGAAGGGGCATGCTGTTAGTAGGCAAAACTCTTTCCGATAATCAAAAGGCGTGGATTAAATCCAATGGAACAAAGAAGTTTTATATACTTGGAGGAACTGCGGCTGTATCTTCTGAAGTTGAAAAAGAACTGAAGAAATATGGAACCGTCGAGAGAATAGGTGGAGCGAATAGATATGAAACATCAAAAAAAGTAGCAGAACGATTCTTCCGAAATGCCAAAAAGGTAGCACTGGTGAATGGAAAGAATTTCCCTGATGGACTTTCCGGCGCACCTATAGCAATGATGAATAATGCGCCTATTCTATTAGTTGCTGATAATGCTTATGGGTATGCAAAGCAATATGTTGAAGATAAGAAGGTATCGGGGAGTGTTACCATTGGTGGTACAGGGGCAGTATCAATAACTGTTGTTAATAATATTTTTGTTAATATAATTGTACAGCCAAAACCGAATTCAGGACCAGTTCCAGTGAAAGAACCTGAGCATACTCATAGCTGGGGAAAATGGGAATGGTATCCTAGCTCAGAAAAGATTCTTACATTCACAAGACCATGTAATCAATGCGGAAAAAAAGAGGGTGTGAGAGTCAGCGAAAGCATTACAATAAACGAAAATAGAATAATACTTAAGTATGAAGTTGTTGACTCAAGCAACGGTAAAGGTATATATGATTATCCGTATTCAGGGAAAGGGATTTTAGATATCTATGTAGATAATGAATTATCTGGGCGTGGATTAGTTGATAAGAATGTAGAAGAAGGTGCACATGCTTTCAGTGTCTTTCTAGATGGAGTTCTTTTAGCCAGAGATAATATCAAAGTTGATGGTCATAAGCATGATTGGGAAGATATTATTGAAGAGATTTATCGTTCTCCCGTAACCGAAGATGAATGGGTAGAGGATTGTGAATACTATGATGTTACGGTTCATTGGGAATGTGAATTATGCGACTATGTGGCGAATATCAATGATAAATTAATACCTGTTGAAAAGGCAGAGTTTGCATTGACTGAACAGGATGACCATGGATTCTTTGCCGGAGATTATGTATCTCCTGCTAACCACTATAATGGAATCCTCTACGGTTATGAGCCAAATGGCTCACAAGATGGATGGTGGTACGATTATCCTGAGATAGTCAATCATGCCAAGACTCACTATCCCAATGGTGTGCCATATACATATATTGATGATGAAGGACGTGTGTGTGCAACAAGCTATTTAGAAAGATCGTTTAGCAAAGAAGAATATCATGAAGCAAGCGGGCATTATGAAAAAAGAATAATAAAAGACTCATATGCAGAAAACGCAGTCACTAGAAGGCAGTGCAAGTTATGTGGGGAGACTGATGTTTTAATTGAGTGGTATATTACTGAGACGTGCGGCTGCAGTTGTGGAGAGATCTTCGTGGTAACCAAGGGGCCTTTTGACACACGGACTGAAGCAAGAGAATACTCGGATTCTTACTTTAATGATATGATTGAAGAAGTGAAATTGCTGAGGGAAGCTCATCTTGATGGAAAAGATGAATACAATCATGGAAGAAGCAAAGGCTATGTCGGGGAAATGTATTGCGTTGATGTGGCAAGCGGTAAGAAACTGTAATCCATGTAATGTATGCGATACAATGTAGGCAACAAATTCATTTGAGTAATCGCTACGCTAATAACCTTTTAGTAATACAATCGTTGGTATAATAATGCCGATTAGTTAATTGTTATGCAAAAGGAAAGGTGTGTATGAGCAGGAATTTAACTAAGAGATTTATAGCAGTAGTACTATTAATTGCCATGGTATTGATAAATACATCGGTTGTTTCTTTTGCTGATTCTGAGACCAATTCCGGTCAAGCAAAGGATAATCCAATCGTGTCAGTGGAAGTTCCTAAGATTATACACATTGAGGGGCAGGGATATTTTAGACATAATTTGCCGAGACGTTACGGACCATCTATCCCCATTACATATCCTCATGCCCCAACAAGTGGTAAATATAATGTTGGTGCT
>CACXFN010000168.1 GCA_902766915.1 uncultured Eubacteriales bacterium | reverse complement strand
GTGGTATTGTTATTAACCACGCAGCCTGTAACTTTTCCTTCATGGACAACCATTATTCTGTCCGACATCCCCAGAACTTCAGGAAGTTCGCTGGAGACAATTATTATAGCTACGCCTTCCTTTGCAAGTTCGTTAATAATGCTGTATATTTCTTTCTTCGCCCCGATATCTACGCCTCTGGTAGGCTCATCCAGAATCAAAACCTTCGGATCCGTATAAATCCACTTGGAGAAAACCACCTTTTGCTGATTTCCACCGCTTAAATTTCTGCATAAATGAGCTCCGGATGTACATTTTATGTGCAGGTCTTCAATTGCCTTCTGCACCAGGGTCTTTTCCTTTGGTGCAGACAGCACACCATTATTGGAAATCTTACCGAGATTTGCAATGGATATATTCTTGGATATGGAATCCTCCAGCATCAGTCCCTCGGTTTTTCTGTCCTCGGTTATAAATCCTATTCCATGCTTCATTGCATCTCTGGGAGATTTTATATGCACCTGCTCTCCGTTAATCCTAATCTCTCCTGTCACCTGTGGCATGCATCCGAAAAGGGCCTTCATTATCTCTGTCCTTCCTGCACCCATGAGTCCGGAAACACCCAGAACTTCTCCTGCCTTAACATCAAAGCTCACATCCCTAAAGGCTCCGGGGCAGGTGAGATTCTTTACTTCCAGAACCGTATCGCCGATTGTCACATTTCGTTCCGGATATCTCTCTCCTATCTCACGACCGATCATCATACGTATTAGATCCGTCATATCGGTCTCACTAATATTCTTTGTTCCTATATACTGACCATCACGGAGCACCGTCACTCTATCGCAGAGTTCAAATATTTCCTCCATTCGGTGTGAAATATATATGATGGAAACACCTTGTTCTCTAAGCTGCCTTGCAACCTTAAACAGTACTTCAGTTTCAGATTGGGTCAGGGCTGCTGTGGGCTCATCCATAATTATTACCTTCGCATCAACCATAAGGGCCTTAGCAATCTCAACCATCTGCTGCTGGCCTATGGAAAGCTGCTCCATCACCTGTGTAGGCTTAATAGATACTCCCAGGGAATCAAGTATCTCCTGAACCTTACGGCGCATTTCCTTTTGATTACAAATTCCAAAGGATGAATGTATCTCTTTACCCAGGAACATATTCTCTTCTACCGTTAAATCCTTTAGAACATTTAGTTCCTGATAGATAAAAACTATTCCTGCCTTCTCCGCTTCCTGGGGATTGTTATAAGATACCTCTTTATCATCAACAACTACAGTTCCGGCATCCTTGGTATATACCCCTGTCAGGATCTTCATCAAGGTCGACTTGCCCGCTCCGTTTTCTCCCATCAGTGCATGAATCTCACCGTCGGCAAGATAAAACCCCGCGTCCTTTAAGACGTAGTTTCCTCCGAACTGTTTATCGATTCCTTTCATTTCAATATGCATGACTGACCTCTACCAGAAAACTTAACTATTTCTTATCAGAACTATCTCCTAGCCTAGAAAATACATGCCGACTGCAGAATGATGTTGGCATATGGAGTGTTCTCTCCGGTTCTAATAATAGCCTTGCTATCCCATGTCCTTAATTTGAAGTCGCTATGAGATACAAACTCAACCTCTATATCTGCATTTTCCACAGCACCTTTTTTATTTATCTTTATTCCGAAAAACTTCATAAGTTCCTTATATAGTTTCGGATTCTTTTCCTTTATCTCCTCGGCCAGAATTATTTTCTCAATCTTCATATCCTCTGAAACCGCTTTCAGCGTGTCCATAAAAGAAGGAGTTCCCAGGGTAAGGGCCAAATCAATCCTCTCTACTTCATCTGGAATCGGAAGACCGCAGTCTGAAATACAGAGGGTATCGGTATGACCCATATACGAAAGAACCCTTGAGATTTCACTATTTAAAATTCCACTCTTCTTCACTGCACATCCTCCATTTCCTTCAGGCATGTGTCCACTTCTTCTGCTGTAGGCATGCCTCCCTGAGCTCCAAACTTTTCCACGGATAGGCTTGCTGCTACATTTGCATACTTTAGGGCCTGCTCTATGCTGTCACCTGCCGCTATTCGAACTGCAAACGCTCCGTTCATCGTATCCCCTGCACCGGTAGTATCCACTACTATAGTTTTACGCGCAGGCACTGTCATTAATTCCCCGGAGTCCAAGCAAACCGATACGCCTTTGGATCCCTGAGTTACTATCAACTTTTCTCTATAGGATTTAAGTATTTCCTGAATATCATCGGATTCAAAAATTAGTTTAGCTTCATGTTCATTCGGAGTAAGGTAGGAAACCATATCGATTACATCCATAGGAACCTTGGCTGCAGGTGCAGGATTAAGGACCACTGGAATACTTTTTTCATAACAAAAAGATACAGCGTAATGCACTGTATCTAAAGGTATTTCATGTTGCATGACAACCAAATCAAAATCAGCAAGCTGTGCTTTTATGGAGTCGAAATATACACGATCGACGGAGCCATTGGCACCGCTTACTACTATAATGGTATTATCGTTTTCTGCTACAGTTATAATCGCCAGTCCCGTAGGCTGATTCTCCAGAACCGCAACGGAGTCGATATTAACACCCTCCCCCTTTAGTGAATCCAGGAGCTTTCTTCCATTCTCGTCGGCGCCAACGGCACCAAACATAGTTACATCAGCACCTAATCTAGCCATTGCAACAGCTTGATTGGCACCTTTTCCGCCAGGAATATAGCTAAGCGAATCACCCTTTAGAGTCTCTCCCTTCCCCGGGATTCTCTCAGAGGTTACCACCTGGTCCATGTTAATACTTCCGATTACTGCTAGTTTCATGGCATCTCCCATATGTGAAACCGGTTTCATAAACTATACAGTAATAGTATGCCTTTTTTAATTCTTTGTCAATATTAAATCAATGTCTAATCCTGTCAAATTGTTGCGGTTTTTTTGCAAAAAAACTCCGATACGTGAGTACCGGAGCTTAGCTTTAATTCAACAATTCAGGATTCGACCAGATTATTCCACGATTTCTGTTACAACGCCGGATCCTACTGTTCTTCCACCTTCTCTGATAGCGAAGCGGAGTCCCTCTTCGATAGCGATCGGTGTAATGAGGTTGATTGTCATTACTACGTTGTCACCAGGCATGCACATCTCTGTTCCTTCTGGAAGGTT
>CACXFN010000167.1 GCA_902766915.1 uncultured Eubacteriales bacterium | reverse complement strand
CTCCATCAAAGGTGTAGGCACGTATGATGGCATCTTTTACCTCGGCGCAACTGCAACACCATATAAGGTCAATGTAGTTGAGAGGCCTGAAGGTGACGACTTTCCTACGATGCCAACCACAGCTGGGGAAGGTGACGAAGAGGAATCATCAAAGACAATCGAGGAAATCTGGCAAAGACTAAATGGAGATAATCGCTACAGCACCATGAGCAAAATTGTGGAGCGTGGTTGGTATGGAAATGATGAAGCGTGCGATAAAGTGGTGGTTGCCACAGGCGAAAGCTTTAAGGATGCACTGGCTGCCGCAGGTTTGGCCGGATTATTTGACGCCCCGATTATTCTTACAGACGGTGTCTCCATTTCTGTTGAAGCAAATACAGTACTGAAAAAACTATCTCCAAGCAAAGTCTTTGTTGCAGGTGGACCTATGGCTGTTTCGGATAGGGTGATGAGACAAATCAAAGATGTAACAGGTGTAGACCCTGAGAGAATAGCAGGAAAAACAAGTACTGAGACCAGCGCAGAATTGGCATTGATGGGAGGAAGTCTGTGGGAAGATAATACTGCAATCATTGCTACCAATAAGAGCTTCAAAGACGCTCTCTCCGCTGCCCCAATTGCCTATGCGAAAGGTTATCCGATTTTATTGGCGGATAACGGAAAGTCACTAAGCCAGGCAGTGCTTAAAGCCTTGAAGACGCTTGAAATAAAAGAAGTGGTTATCGTTGGAGGAGAACTTGCTGTAGACAAAAAAGTTGAACAGCAACTTACAGATGAAGGCATTGCAATCAAAAAAAGAATTGCCGGTAAAAATGGAGCTGAAACCAGCCTAAAGATTGCAGAATGGGGAATAGATAACTTCCTCACGGTATGCAATTTAGGCGTTGCCACAAGTCGTAACTTCCCGGATGCGTTGGCAGGTGCGGCCCTTTGTGGTTATTTGAATTCAGTCCTGATTCTGGCAGATGATCTAACCATGCAGAATGTTTCCCTGGTTAGCAAATACAGAGAAGCTATAGAGGGTGCCTTTGTTTTCGGCGGAGAATCCGCAGTTGGCAAAAAAACATGGGATGCATTAATTAATAGCTATTTGGGAAGCAAATAAATTAGATGTGAGACTTGACGCGAGGGGAAAATTATGGTAATTTTTAAGTACCGTCAAATAGAATGTAATTAAGAAAACCCGAGAGGAAATCTCTCGGGTTTTCTGTAGTTTGTAATTAGTTGCAGTAAAAGACATCTTGCAGATAAATAACGAGTTAGCGTTGACTATCCAATTCATGGGGTATATATTGTAGTAGTTATGGAGCAGTATCAAGTTACAGGAATGAGTTGCGCGGCCTGTCAGGCTCGCGTGGAAAAGGCGGTAAGCAAGGTCCCCGGGGTGGAATCCTGCTCTGTTAGCTTGCTTACAAATTCCATGGGAGTTGAGGGTAAAGCTGATGCTGCCGCAATCATAAAGGCAATAGAGGATGCGGGTTACGGTGCTTCCATCTACGCCGCCGAAGAGGAAGTTCTTCGCGACCATGAAACTCCAATCCTAAAAAAACGCTTGATTGCCTCTGTGGGTTTCCTGATAATCCTCATGTATTTCTCCATGGGACATTCCATGTGGGGATGGCCCCTTCCCGGTATATTCGAAAATAACCATGTTGCAGTCGGAATCTTGCAGATGATTCTCGCTGCAATAATAATGGTGATAAATAAAAGATTTTTTACCAGCGGAATAAGTAGCTTGATTCATGGTGCGCCGAATATGGATACTCTGGTTGCCATGGGCTCCGGTGTCTCCTTCCTATGGAGCGTATTCATCGTTATCCAAATGGCAAAGGCCCAGTCCGCGGGTCAAATGGACGCAGCTATGACATATATGCATGACCTTTATTTTGAATCCGCTGCTATGATACTGACTTTAATAACAGTTGGAAAGATGCTGGAAGCAAAATCAAAGGGAAGGACGACGGATGCGCTAAAGTCCTTGATGAAACTTGCTCCTGAAACTGCAGTAATAGAAAGGGACGGTGTGGAGATAACCGTTCCCATAGAACAGGTGGTCACGGGAGATATTTTCATCGTAAGACCCGGGGAAAGTATTCCTGTTGATGGAGTGGTTATTGAGGGAATGAGTGCCGTAAATGAGGCGTCTCTCACCGGTGAATCAATTCCTGTTGATAAATCTTCCGGGGACATTGTAGCAGCTGCTACAACAAATCAATCCGGTTACCTAAAATGCAGAGCCACCCATGTAGGACAGGACACCACGCTATCAAAGATAATACAAATGGTAAGCGATGCTGCAGCAACCAAGGCGCCTATTGCCAAAATTGCCGATAAGGTTTCAGGCGTCTTCGTTCCCGTTGTAATTGGAATCGCTGCAATAGTTTTAATCATTTGGCTCCTGGTAGGCCAGTCAGTGGGTTATTCTCTAGCCAGGGCAATTTCCGTTTTAGTTATAAGTTGCCCCTGCGCCCTTGGCCTTGCAACTCCTGTGGCTATTATGGTTGGGAACGGAGTAGGTGCAAAGAAGGGAATTCTTTTTAAAAACGCAGAGTCCCTGGAGGAAACGGGGAAGATCGACGTGATTGCTCTTGATAAAACAGGAACAATTACCAGCGGAGAACCAAGGGTTACTGAAATAGTCCCTGATGCCGGAGTTGATGAGCGAACTCTAATGTCTGTAGCATATGCATTAGAGAAGAAGAGTGAACATCCTCTATCAAAGGCAATCGTATCGGAAGTGGAGAATTCCCTTAAGGCGGGCACCCTTAGAATAAAGGGATTGGAGGTTGTGAACTTTAATGCGGTACCGGGAAATGGCCTTACAGGAATGTTTAATGGACATAAATTATCCGGAGGCAACCTGGCCTTTATTGAGGAATGCATTAGTTCGGTGAATTTAAAAAAGGATGAAGAAACAAAGGATACATCGGCAAAGGAGATTTCTCGGGGCATAAAAGAAAAGGCGGAAATTCTGGCAGAGCAAGGTAAAACATGCATATATTTTGCAGAGGACGATAACCTATTAGGAATGATCGCTGTGGCTGACGGCATGAAAAATGACAGCGCAGAAGCCATAAGACAACTTAAAAATATGGGCATCAAGGTTGTTATGCTTACAGGCGACAATCAAAGAACTGCCAAGGCCATCGGAGATGAAGTGGGTGTGGATTTTGTTGTGGCAGAGGTTTTACCTGAAGGAAAAGGAGAAATAATAAGCAGTCTACAAAAGGGAAATAGCCAAAAGGTTGCAATGGTTGGCGACGGCATCAATGATGCGCCGGCACTTACCAAGGCAGATATGGGAATAGCCATAGGTGCAGGTACAGACGTTGCAATAGACGCAGCTGATGTGGTGCTTATGAACAGCAAATTGACCGATGTGGCAGCAGCGATTAGGCTATCCAGAGCTACCCTTAGGAATATTCATCAAAATCTGTTCTGGGCATTTTGCTATAATATAATAGGAATACCCCTGGCGGCGGGAGCCTTGATAGAGCCTTTGGGACTAACCCTTAATCCCATGTTTGGTGCGGCAGCCATGAGCCTATCAAGCTTCTTCGTGGTTACAAATGCTTTAAGACTTAATATGTTTGACCCTTATGATTCCTCCGGGGATAAACCAAAAAAAGAGCATGGATTTAATAAAGAAAGTGCTGATAATAG
>CACXFN010000166.1 GCA_902766915.1 uncultured Eubacteriales bacterium | reverse complement strand
GTTGTGGAAGTTGGGGTCGAATTCTGCTCCCAGAACCTCCATTTCTTCCAGTCCGTTCTGTCCCAGGACTGTCAGGCGCTGCTTGAAAATATTCTCAACTCCTTCTGCATATTTTTCATCTGTTGTGCCCTGCTCGAAGGCTCTTTCGAAATTGTCCAGGACATCCAAGATTTTAGTCATAACCTTTTCACTGGCGCTGGATCTGATGTCGGAGACCTCTTTGGCTGTGCGCTTCTTATAGTTCTGGAAGTCAGCCATGAGTCTCATATACTTGGTTTGCCAAGGATCGTCGCCTTCAGCAGATTCCCCTGCTGCTTCTTTATCGGATGCGATTTCTTCATCGTGCACTTCACCGCTTGCATCGTCGCTGGTTCCTGTGAACTCGGCATCAGCTTCAGTTCCGGCTACATCTTCTTCTGCAGCACCTTCTGCTGTATCAAAGTTCTCTTCATTCATTTCAGCATCAACTGTCTCTTCTATAGGTGTTTCCATTCCCATATCTTTTTCTTTTTCGTTACTCATTATTATCTCCTGCTTATTATCTCCTGCATTCCGTTTACACACACCTGTAAACTATTCGTATCTATATTTAATTGCTATCTATGATTAAATGCCCACCGGCATATTATGCATTTGGAGTAAGTGCCAACCGGCACCGTATGCCTTTAGCTTAAGTGTCAACCGGCACAGTATACGTTAGTAATTACGAATTAATCTTTTCCTACATCCACGTCTATATCTATTTCAGTTCCCAATCCGGAACCATCTGTCAGTTTAAAGCTATCGTTCAGATTCTCGGTTAGATATTCCATAATGGATGTCACCTCACCGTATTTCATTCGCTTAGGTCCAATAACTCCAATTTTTCCAACGGTTTTTCCATCAACGCTGTAGGTGGCGGTTATCACCGAATAATCTGCCATCTGCTCGTCCATATTCTCATCACCAATTGTTACAATTACGCCTTCGTCCCTATCAACGATGGTTTTCAGGAATTCATCCTTTTGATCCAACATGGTGAGGAAGTTTTTCGCACGCTCCATATCGCTGTATTCCGGTATGTCGAAAATATTTGTAAGACCATCCATGTAAAGCTGCACATTCAGCATATCTTCCAATGTCTTCATGAAATCAGGCATAATGTCCTGAGCAAGATTCCCCATTGCTTCTACATTGGTTTCTAAACTCTCGATCATATTGTCCTTCAGAACATCTGTGAGTTTCTTTCCTCTGTAGTTATACGTCATGCTCTTTGCCAAAAGCTGCAGGTTTTCGGGTTTGCACCGTCTCGGAAGCTTCAATGCGGTATTGGATATCTCTCCGGTTTCGGAAACGATCATCATTACTACAGTCTGATCATCCACCGGAAGAAGATTTACGAACTTAAGCGTTTCCTCATTTCTTGTTGGCGTAACCGCGAAGGATGTAAGATTGGTAATTCTGGATAGAATCTTCGCTGCATGCCTGATAGTTCTTTCAAATTCATTTATATCCGCCTGGAGTTCGTTAGCAATTGCTTTCTTCTCCTCTATAGATAGCACCGGCTTCTCCATCAATTGATTTACATAGAGTCTATATGCCTTATCAGAAGGAACTCTCCCCGCTGATGTATGGGGATGTGTCAGATAGCCCATTTCTTCCAAGTCGCTCATTTCATTACGAATAGTGGCAGGGCTAACATTCATATCCATTTTCTTTGATAAAGTCCTGGATCCCACCGGTTCAGCTGTCTTCACATAGTCACTAATTATGGCCTGAAGAATTTTCAATTTTCTTTCGGTTAATTCCATTATATTTACTCCTTGATGAAAATCGGCCCATATTATTAGCACTCACATCACCGGAGTGCTAATCACTAACTATAATGTACCACGTTTTTCACTAAAGTCAACATGAATACTCAACTTTTTTCAATTATTTTTAATTATTTTTAATACTTTTCAACTAATAGCAAATCTATAATAGATAATTTATTCCCATATTACTTCTACAGCCAAATAATACAGGTTGTCATAGGCTAAATAGGAATAAGTAATCGGCTCATAATAAAGCCCCAATTCCTCTCTAACCATATCGAATAAATACTCTTGATTAATCAGTTCATCAAAGGCGGCCTCATAAGCATCCTGAGAAGCAAATCTAAACTCCAGGAAAAAGTCATCATAGCTTGCGCAAGACGCTACATAGTTATAGATAGTATCAAAATCATAGCTTTGGAAATACGCCCCTGTTTCCTCATAACGATTGTAACTATTTGAGCATTCAGGAAAATGGAATTCATATGCAATATTTCTATCGCTGTTTAAATCATAGTCCTCAGAAATATCCATATCGCTCATACCGAACATGCAATAATTGCTGGGCCAGCTTTCATCCAAAAGAACGTCTCCGTGGGTTGCATCCACCCAGTAATAGTCATCTCCCAGCTTAACAATATTCCAGGCATGGCTTTCGCCTAAATTATCACCCACAACGAAGGCGCATTCAATTCCAGCCCTTTGGCAGAGGTATTGAAAAGCTCTGGCATATCCCGAGCATACAGATTTTCCATCAAGAAATATGCTTGTATAATCTTGATCCCTTTCGTAAGACTCATAATAGTTATTCTGAATAATCCAGTTGTAGAAAAAACCCGCCTTGTCAAAGACGTTAAAATCCTGGGATGGACCGCTTTCCTCCAATATCAATTGAACCTTCTCATCCACCAATGCCTGTTCTTCAACCAGATTCCGGTCAGTAAAGGCAGGCTGCTTGGAATAATCCAGTAGGATTATCTTTCCTCGCTTTTGAGGCCTGGCTGTATAATAATCAAAAGAATCAAGCCAATACAATTCCGGATTATCGCATACCAAAGCTTCAATCGCCCTTCTCAATGGCGTGAATTCTATAGGAAATAGTTTTATATACTTACTGTATGAGCCTGCCTTCTCTTCAATTTCTATATACGCACGTTTTTCAATTCCATTTAATTGATTATAAAAGAAGCGATCCGGACGTCCTGTGGAATCATAAACATCGGCGGTGGAGGAGACCAACTCGTTGATGGTTTCAAATATGTTGATTCCTTTTTCCTCATCGGCATTCTCTTCCGATTTAAAAATAACATCTTTAAGAATAGCATCATTTTTAAGAATAGCCTCATTTCTAGGAATAGCCTCATTTCTAGGAATAGCCTCATTCATCAAGGTCGCTCCTTGATAACCATAGGAATAATCAAAACTGCTTTCCGAAGAAAGCAGCCCAAAAACAATGAATATGCTAATACCAATTATTCGTAAGATATTTTTAAATCGAGTTTCCTTACTCATCATCACTCTATGTAAAAATAATTATTTATCCCAGCCAAGGGTTCTTGATACAGCATCTCTCCAACCGGCTAAGCGCTTTGCTTTATTCTCCTTATCCATATGGGGAACAAAGCGAGCACCCTCCTTCCAATTGTCGTCAATATCCGCCAGGTCTCTCCAGTATCCCGTAGCCAGCCCCGCCAGGTATGCAGCTCCCAGAGACGTCGTTTCAACGGATGCCGGACGCACCACTTCTACACCAAGAATATCCGACTGAAACTGCATCAAAAAGTCATTAGCCGATGCTCCACCGTCAACCATCAAAGCTTCCGGATATTTACCAAAATCAGAACTCATGGCTTCCAATAAGTCGTGGCACTGGTAAGCCATAGACTCCAATGCAGCTCTAACTATGTGATTCTTATTAGCACCGCGGGTAAGGCCAAACATGGTTCCCTTGGTGTGAGGATCCCAATGCGGCGCCCCCAGACCAACAAAGGCAGGGACTATATAGACGCCGTTTGTATCATCAACCGATCTAGCCATCTCTTCCGAATCGCTGGATTTTTCCAAGAGCCCCAGTTCATCCCTAAGCCACTGAATAACCGCACCGCATATAAAAACGGAACCTTCAATGGCATAGGTGACCTTTATCTTTTCTTCCCGGGATGTTTTCCTGGGTTTAATAAGCCCAAATAAATTGGATAATTTTCTTTCAGGCTTGTCTTCCGTACCGGAATCATTCATGCCATCAGGCTTCCAATCCTTCGAATCAGTCTCGGAATACTTCTCAGGAATCCCCCAGGCAATTGTGGTAATCAGACCGTTTTTCGATTCCACCGGTGCATCTCCTGTATTCTGGAGCATAAAGAGTCCCGTTCCATAAGTACTCTTTACTTCCCCGGATTTAAAGCAGGTCTGTCCGAAAAGCGCTGCCTGTTGGTCGCCGGCAACACCGGCAATTTTAATGGGTGCCCCAAAGAGGGATGGGTCCGTTTCACCATATACATAGCTGGAAGGCTTTACCTCCGGAAGCATGGACCTAGGAATATTAAGTATTTCCAGTATTTCTTCATCCCATTTTAGTTCATGTATATTGAACATCATGGTGCGCGATGCATTGGAGTAATCCGTCACGTGAATAAGGCCACTAGTTAGTTTCCAAATAAGCCAGGTATCAATAGTTCCAAAGAGCAATTCCCCCTTCTCAGCCTTTTCACGAGCACCTTCTACATTTTCCAATATCCAGCGGAGTTTGGTTCCACTGAAATATGGATCTATTACGAGACCTGTCTTGGATCTAATCAAATCGGAAAGTCCCGATTCAATTAAACTGTCACAATAGTCCGAGGTACGTCGACATTGCCAAACGATTGCATTATATATGGGTTCCCCGGTATTCCTGTCCCAAACAACCGTAGTCTCTCTTTGATTGGTTATACCGATACCATGGATGTTTTCCGGAGTCAGTCCCTTGCTGGATAAAGCCTCACGAGCCACCGCAAGCTGAGACTCCCAAATCTCGTTTGGATCATGTTCCACAAAGCCGGCTTCAGGATAAACTTGCGTAAATTCTTTCTGAGCCAAACTTATGATATTGCTTTCCTGATCAAAGACAATCGCCCTGCTGCTGGTTGTACCCTGGTCCAGGGTAAGGATATACTTTTCCATCTACCGAACTCCCGTATCCTACTGCGCTTTAGTTTATTCCCGCAATCTCTCTGGCGACAAAGACTCCGCTGGCGGATGCGTGCGACAGTGAATGGGTTACGCCGCTTCCATCGCCGATTATATAGAGTCCCGGATAGCATGTTTCCAGGTTTTTATTAAGACTTACTTCCATATTGTAGAACTTAACTTCCACTCCATAGAGAAGTGTATCATCGTTGGCAGTTCCCGGTGCAATTTTATCCAGGGCGTAAATCATTTCAATTATTCCGTCCAGAATTCTCTTTGGAAGAACCAGGGATAAATCACCTGCAGTTGCGTTTAGAGTCGGACGAACCGTGCATTCATTTATTCTCTTCTGGGTGCTTCTGTGTCCTCGCTCCAGGTCACCAAAACGCTGAACGATTACGCCGCCACCAAGCATATTGGATAAACGGGCGATGCTCTCACCATAGCCATTACTGTCTTTAAAGGGTTCGGAAAAATGCTTCGCAACCAGGAGAGCAAAGTTGGTATTCTTCGTTTTCTTGGCAGGATCCTCAAAGCTATGTCCATTCACCGTAACAATGCCGTTGGTATTCTCCGTAACTACTATGCCGTTAGGATTCATGCAGAATGTACGAACTCTATCTTCGTATTTTTTGGTTCTATAAACAATTTTACTTTCGTAGAGTTCGTCAGTTAGATGAGAGAAAATCTCTGCAGGGAGTTCCACTCTAACCCCCAAATCAACACGATTGCTAAGAGTGTTGATATCAAGTTCTTCACAGACCTGCTCCATCCACTTGCTTCCGCTTCTTCCAACGGACACAATGCATTTTGGAGCTGATGCGATGCCCTTCTTCTTCCCCGGACCTTCAAATTCAATCTGGTAGCCTTTTAGTGACTTCGCCTTATTGGCACCGGTATTCTTTCCTGATGCAGCCTTTGATGCACTATCAATAATTTTGATGCCGTTAACCATGGTGTTAAAGTGGAAGTCAACCTTATCCTTCATTTCCGCAAAAAGGTTTTCCAACACAATATAATTGATGTCGGTGCCCAGGTGGCGAACAGATGCTTCCAGCAAAGTCAGTCCATTCTGCATGCACTGCTTTTTAAATGTACTTCCCGCAGTGCTGAAAAGCTTGGTTCCTTCCCCACCGTGACTCATGTTAATCTCGTCAACATAATGCATAAGTTCGAAGGCGTTATCCCTTCCGATGTACTCATATAATGTGCCACCAAAGTCATTGGTTATATTATATTTCCCGTCGGAGAATGCACCTGCACCACCGAATCCTCTCATAATCGCACAGCGCTTGCAGTGGATGCATTCTTTTATCTTTACGCCATCAATAGGACAATGTCTTTTCTGCAGTGGCGCTCCCGCTTCAAAAACACCTACCTTCAGTTTGGGCGCCTTAGTCATAAGTTCATAAGCAGAAAAAATCCCACCGGGCCCCGCTCCAATAATAATTACATCGTAATCCATCTTGCTCATTACATTAAGTCTCCTATATATTAAGTCTTCTATCAAAACCAATAAACAATATTTATTATTAATTACTTAATTAATTATTATTTAATTAATTATTATTTATTATATAAATATCGTAATACCACCATTATCCCTATAATAAATAGAGTCATAGCAACTGTGGTAATACGCCAATTTACACCGGTATTAAAGCCATAGAAATCCTCCCATCCTTTAAGGAGATTTCCATTATTATCTCT
>CACXFN010000165.1 GCA_902766915.1 uncultured Eubacteriales bacterium | reverse complement strand
TTTATCGATAACGAAGGGACTTCTCTGGGGGAAGACGTAAATATAGAATTCGATACAATTAATCAAAGCTTTAATACCAAGGTGTACATGGTAATCATGCTTCTTATGATTGCCGGTATGGCATTCTTCACCACCAGACAGACACAGAAAAAATTGGCTGAGGAGGATGCAAGATCCGGAGGGTCTAAGGACGAACCCTTTAATCCATATAAAGAGGCAAAACGTACAGGTAAATCGGTTGCAGAGGTTACTGCCATTCATGAGAGAGAAGTTGCAAAGGCAGAGGCGAAAGCAGCTAAGAACAAAGGTACGGAATACGATGACTATGATGACGAGGATGAGGATGAGGATAATGGAAACTATAAGGTAAAAGGACCTCGCCCGATTTCCGCCGGAGGAAGCACGTATATTACAGGTCGAAAGGCACTGGCAGAAGCGAAGGCTGCAGAGGAAGAACGTCTGGCAAAGCGCAGAGCCAACGCTAAAAGAAGAAAATAAAAGAGGTAAAGTTATAAATTACGAGGACGGTTTCTCTTAGGACCGTCCTTTATTGAATCAAGGGTATGAAGAAGCAATCTATTACAATTAATGCATATGCAAAAATCAATCTTTCCTTGGATGTGGGAGAGGTTATGCCTAATGGCATGCACCCCGTGGATATGATAATGCAGCAAATATCTCTTCATGATGAAGTTAAGATTTCTGTATTTGAAAATGCTATGGAAGGCATAAGTGTAAATGATATAAGCAAGGAACAAGAAGCAATTACACTTACCTGCGATAATCCAGAGCTTCCTTTGGATGGTGGGAATATCGCCTATGGCGCAGCAAAAAAAATAATGGATATTAGTGCCGAATCTCATAAAGCTGAGATGAAGCCCGGAATAATAATAGATATAAAGAAAAACATACCCTTGGCTGCAGGATTAGCAGGGGGCAGTTCAAATGCTGCGGCGGTTATTCTCGGATTGAATAGCCTGTTGGATTTAAATTTCAGCCTTAGAGAACTGTGTGATATTGGTGCAGAACTGGGTTCGGATGTTCCCTTCTGCATCCTTGGCCAAGCAGCCGCTAATAAAGACCTTCCGGAATACATCAAGAATGATGATATGGCGAAAACTGCTGCCAGAGCCAGAGGAACCGGAACCAGTCTGGAGCCATGCTCGCCATTAAGGGCGAAACTAATACTGGCTAAGCCAAGCATTGGGGTATCAACCGGGGAAGTCTATAAAGGAATAGATAGATATTTCGATGAAATGAGGGCCCAGAGGCAACCGATACTCCGGCCAAATAATGATCTTTTCCAACGAGCCTTGGAAAAGGGCGATGTGGAAATAACAAGCAATATGATAAATCTCCTGGAAAACTATACGCTGAAAGCATATCCTGAGGTAGCCTGGTTAAAAGAAAGTATGACAAAAAAATGCAGTGGAGCAAATAGAGTCCTAATGAGTGGCTCTGGCCCCACTGTATATGCAATTTATATTGATAATCCAATGTGTGAAGAGGATTTCAACAAACTGATTAAATATCTTAACGAAGAAAGACCCGAAGATAGGTATGAGGTATATATGGCGGAATCTCTTTAAACTATGTAGCCCACATAATAAAGCCCATCCGGGGATCCGGGGATATCACATTAATCAGCTTCTTTTAGAACTGTTTCAATATCCATGCTCTTACCTTCTCTAAGTACGGTAAGGGTAATGGTATCTCCAGGGGTATATTTGTTAACCTCTCTTGTTAAATCTGAACCAACGATTATTTCCACTCCGTTTACAGCCTGAATAGCATCTCCTGATTTAAGACCGGCTTCATTTGCCTCAGTTCCTGTTACTTCATGGATATAGATACCGGGAGCATCATAACCGTACTGATTTGCATAGGCTACATTATATGCATCGATTATGGTGATACCGATCATGGGGCGTCCACTTACTTTCCCATTATCGATTAACTGCTTTGCAACAGCCGCAGCCTTTTCGATTGGAATAGCAAAGCCTAAGCCCTCTATATCGGAACCTTGTGATTTTGCCACAACAATACCGATTAGATTTCCTTGACCATCAAAGAGGCCACCGCCGGAATTTCCGGGATTTATAGAAGCATCGGTCTGCATTAACGTCATAGGTTTACCGTCCAAAACCAATTCCCGGTTTATGGAACTAATTATACCTACAGAAGCGCTTCCCCCCAATTTCCCTAAAGGATTACCTATTGCCACGGCTAAATCGCCTACAGAAATGGAAGAGGAATCTCCATACTGAACTGCAGCATACCCGGAACCGTCGATTTTAAGTACAGCCACGTCACTTAGAGAATCTGC
>CACXFN010000164.1 GCA_902766915.1 uncultured Eubacteriales bacterium | reverse complement strand
GGTCTCTTTAAGGGATTCCTCTTTAGGTTCTTCCTTAGTCATTATTGCCTTAATTGCTTCATCGGGAATAATGGCGGAACCACCTACTGTAATTGATTTTTCTATTCCGTTTTCCTGAACAAATTTCCTTGCAGCTGAATGATTGTCCTTATCCATCAAAAGGATTGGCGCACCATTTCTCATGGCCAAGGGACCTGCAACCAGGCCATCCGGGAAGTTCTTCCCATAGGCAAACAATACGTTGTCCGCCTTATGGTAACCCACACTGTAGAAATGCTTTGCTACTTCATAGGAAGTTTCATATCTATTCTTACCTGCAAGTCTGGTTACATTGCCATATTTTTTTGCCGCTGTTTCTATATCAGTATTTACAGCAGATTCTCCTCCTATGATAAAGATTCGACCGCTCACCTTATTGGATAAGAACAGATCCTGCTCCTCTGTAAGCTTATCTCCCACCAACATGATTGGAAGCCTTATGCCTGATGCAGATAATGCGTCAGGATAGTTTTTTCCTGAGCAAATAATTATATCGCTTTTATCGTCCACCGATTCATTAAGAATCAATAGATTGGTTTCAATTCTGTTTGCACCGCCTAGACGCTTGCTTACATAGCCGAGTCTTTCTATATTTTCCTCAAACTCATATGGCACTGCAGCCATTCCACCAAGGATATATATTGTTCCTGCCTGATTTGCAGGCACCTTTGACAGTAAATCTGTCACAGTGTCCTGATAGTTTTTGTCATTTATTAATATCAATGGTGCATTTTTGCTATATGCAAAATAGGCACCGGAAAGAGCGTCGGGATAGTTCTTCCCACTGGCTACTACTACATCCTGAGGGGTGCTTTTCCCCATTGAAAGCCATAATTCGAATACCTTCTGGGCTGTTCCGTACCGATCGGATCCTGATACACGAATGTCTTCATATTCGTCATCAGCAAAAGCAGTTACGCTTAGGCCGGAAAAGAGAACTATTATCAAAAGTACACATAAAAAAAACATCCTTGTATTTTTACGTTTTTTGCAATTCATATATAGTCTATTATTCATTTATGATTACCCTCACTAATTATTAAGATTTCTTAAGAATTATAACCCGAAATGCGCTTTTTAGTCAAATGATTATTAGGTGAAGGTCTAATGAATTGCTTTTCTCTGTCTCAAATCCAAAACCATCCCCGCGTGACGTGGGGTTTTGCTATATAAAAGAGACAGCCCCAATTGGGACTGCCTCATCAAGTTTTTCTTTGAATTTGTCCGACTTATTATCTGGACTTAATTCTCTTTGTTGCTACCAGCACTAGAGCTGCGCCAAGTCCAAGAACCATAAATGCTCCCATGTTCTCATTATCGCCTGTCTTTGGTACGCCAGTAGCTGAACCTGTTGCCTTGGTTGCTGTTCCGGATGCTGCACCACTATTAGTATTTGCCTTTGTGTCAGTTGCCTTTGTATCTTCCTTGGTTTCAGCAGGCTTTGTTTCTGTCTTTGTCTCGGATTCCTCACATCCCGGAATTGGTGGGTATACTTCAGTCTCTTCCTTAGCCGGTTCTTCTTTGGCTTTTACAATTACTCTTGATACAGCAGCTGTAATAGCAGGAACAACTTCACCATTAAGTTCTTTTGTCTTAGTGGCTGTAATTATATGTTCGCCTTCTTCGTTGTATTTAATCCACATTAGACCATTCGCATCTGTAACCCAATCCATCTTGTCGCCATCTGAGTAAATAGTTGCTCCTTCAACCGGTACAAATACCATATTGAAGTTTTCATCATAAGTGGCGGAAACAAGTTTGTAATTGATGGACTCGCCCTTTTCAACTATTACGATTGGCTGATTGAATGTAGCATAAGCTTCCGTATCAGGATAGTTGTTCTTAATAACATATGCATCTACGATGTCACCATCATTTACAGCCTGGGTTGGTCCCATAACCATTACTTCACCATTATTGATTTGGTAGCCGTAATTGCCACCATTTTCAATACCCCAGAGCTTAGATACACCAAGGCCCCACTGAGATTCAGCTGTACCATAGGCTTCTTCTCCATCCTTATGGTATTGACCGTGTGCAGACTTAAATACATCATCCAATGTGTATTCTTTCTTTCCTAACAGTTCAACAGGAACTACTGCAACCTTTTCGCCATTCCTATCCTCTACAACTTCGCCATCCTTACTGATAGTGATGTATACCTTAATAGCATCTGTTCCTTCAGAAGCAGGTTCTTCCGGATTTGTCGGAGCAACTTCTTCTGCACCGGTTGTTGATGTTTCATTAGCTGTATCAGTTGCAGCTTCACCGGAATCTTCCTTTGTCTCCTCAGCAGCTTCCTGCTTTCCCTCCTCGGAACCTTCTGCAGGAGGTGTGCTCTGCTCTTCTCCACTATTCTCTGCCGGTGTAGTGGTGTTTTCTACAGACTCACTAGCTGGTACAGTATCATTTGAAACTGTTTCATCAGCAAAAACGCCCATGGTTGGCATAAATGAAATCATCATTAGCGCCATCATGAGCACAGCTAGAATTCTTTTGATATTTTTCCCTTTAAACATTTTTAGTCCTTTCCGGAGTCCATCGCTCCTAAAACTATAAAACTAACATCACAACTGGGTCTGGCTTACTAAAAGTTTACAGTGGCGGGACCGCTCAGGAATCTCACCTGATTCCAGAAGTAATGTCATATTTGCCGAATATAATTATACCCCATGGTTTTCTCTCAATCAAGGCACTTCATATTGGGGCTCATTCTACCCTTACATCTAAATATATTGATTAACCACTTGAAATCCCCTTTAGCTAACGTCGGGATTTCTTTCTGCTCTCTCTTCCTCCAAATTGCGCTGAACTACTTTTATCTTACTACTGTATTTTTCCCTGTTTTCAGAATCGCCTACAGCATCGTATAGTTCTACCAATTCTTCCATGGTATTAATGTCGCTGGGGGCAAATTCCAATACCTTTTTGAAATGCTTTATTGCAGCTTCATAGTCATTCAGATTTTTATACGCTGTTCCCAGATAATAGTATAGCGGCCACCAGTCTTTATACTGTTTATTCTCCGTATATGGCAGTAGTGATTCTATTCCTTCATGATACCTGCCGGAAAGCACCATATTATATGCCTTTTCGATTTCCACAGGAGCATCCAATTTGGCAATCCATGTTTTCACTTCCTCTATTACATCTTCTCTATCATCAAGGAATTCATCCGGAAGGCCTGCTGTTTCCTCAATCTCTACATCGGCAAGTTTCAGGTATTCTTCAAAGGTCAGCTTTGCCTTCATATAGAGTCCCAGATTCAGATAGGCATATCCCAGGAAATAGTAGCCTCTCTCATCAGTAGGCGCCATCAAGGTCATGCGTTCAAAAGCCTCCAGGGATTCTGCTTTGAACCTTCCCACATACTCCTCGCCTTCACCGTTTTCATAGGCTTCCTTGCAGGATCTTCCATAGCAATAAACTGCATCCACGTTGCTATTATCCAGCATAAATGCTCCTCTAAAGCATATGCAAGCTCTTTCATAGTCACCATTTGCAGCCAGTTCCACGCCCTCATTTAAAAGGGGTAATACAAAGTCCTTGCCAAAAACCCTATTAATGTAAGTCCGATACGCTTCCTTATGAGGGAAATTGACATCACATCCCATCACCATGGCCATACTACGGGCAATTTTGATATTTGTAAGTTCAGTTAGTTCTGTCTTTTTTATAGGCACAGGAATACCGGACAAAATATCCTTTGCTCCTGCCTTTTCTAAATAGGAATCGGATAGTTCGTCGAATAAATATTCCTCCAGATACGGAATTAGGTATTCGCCGAGTCTATCATTTATAAACTCATTATTTATAAGCTCATTATTCGTTTTTACAGTGTCTTTTTTATCCATTAGTTCTTATAGCATTTAGTTCTATAACATTCTAAATCGTTCATCCTTTAAGAGGCCAATGTTTTCCATGGCTCTTTCTAAAAGTCCAAGCATGTATTCTCTATCCTTAGGTAAATCCCCACGAAGGGAAACATAGTTGGATGCATGATTGCTTCTGAAGACACAGGTCCTGGGGAACATAACCGCATCATCCAAATTGCTAACCAGGTATTCACCGTAGGATGCCTTAGCCACATCTATATTGGTACACTCCAGTAAAAGATGTGTCTCTGCCACAACTTCTTCTCCTGATAGGACTTCAAATTTTCCGCTTTGGATTTCATCATAAATAGGCGCATCGGGACTTACCATAAGGGTTAAAAGACCCACATATGATGCTCCCATTTCTGCAATTAAGGTTCCGGTTTCTACAGCGTGCTCCTTCCAAAGTTCCTTTCCCCCCATGCCGGAAATAAAAGTGACCGATGTGGGGAGGCCTATTTCCTCACAGCGTCTGACCGACTCTTTGATTTCTTCTCTGGTTACACCCTTATTTATGAGTTTCAAGACTCTGTCCGAACCGGACTCCGCACCAATATATACGATGCCCAATCCGTGATCAACCAATTCCTTAAGTTCCTCATCTGTCTTTCTAAGTACGTCATTTGAACGGGCATAGATTCCAACCCTCTGACATTCCGGGAACAGTTCAGCTATCTTATCCAGAATTGGAATCAGCTTGTCGTTCTTTAAACAAAGAGCGTCTCCATCGCATAGGAAGATTCTGCCCACTTTGGAATAATACCTTCTGGCGGCCTCCAGATCCTCCATTACCTCTTCTATTTTCCGCACCCTAAACTGCTTTGCCTTAAACATACTGCAAAAGGTGCATTTGTTATGTGAGCATCCTATGGTTACCTGAAGAAGATAACTATATGCTTCACTTGGTGGTCTATATATATCGCCTTCGTATCTCATTTCGTATCCCTTACACGCGTTTACATGCGTTATTTCCTACATGCGCTCCGGTGCGGCAACTCCCAGTAAGGCCAATCCGTTTCTAAGCACATTCTTTGTTGCCAATACCAATGCTATCTTTGCTATCTTTTCATCTTCATTCTCGGTAATAATATGCTCATCATGGTAGAAGCGGTTAAACTCCTGAGCAATGTCAATAATATGTCTGGTAATAAGTGAAGGCTCATATTTCTCAGCTGCCTGAATTATGACATCAGGATAATTGTAAAGCAGTTTGATAAGTTCATGAGCAGCATCTCCTGCCAGATATCCAAAGTCAATATTCCCTGTTTTTCCAAGGGTTTCAGCCTTTGATGTTATTTCTTCTCCCGCGCGTTTTAATAGGCTGCAGCACCTGGCATGGGTATATTGGACATATGGGCCCGTCTCACCATCAAAGTTAAGAACTGTGTCCCACTTAAAGGTATAGTCCTTAATACGGTTATTGGAAAGCTCATTAAATACTACTGCACCGATTCCTACCTGAGCGGCAATTTCATCGATATTATCTGCACCCGGGTTCTTTTCTGCTATGATTTCTCTGGTTTTCTCAACAGCCTTATTTAGAACATCTTCCAGGAATACAACTCTTCCATGTCTGGTGGACATGGTTCCCTCTTCCAATCTAACTAGACCGAAGGGTACGTGTACACATCCATCGGCGCATTCCTCATATCCCATTTTTCTAAGAATGGTGAAAAGCTGCTGGAAGTGAAGACTCTGCTGAGATGCAACCACATAGATATTCTTATAGAAATTATATGTTTCTTTTCTATATATCGCAGCGGCTATGTCTCTGGTGATATAGATGGAAGAACCGTCGGATTTCTTAATCAAGGCGACTCCCAGTCCTTCTTCCTCCAAATCTACTATTTTTGCTCCACGGGATTCCTGAAGAATTCCACTCTCCTCTAATTCCTTCTCATGTCGGGGCATCTTATCTGAATAGAAGCTTTCTCCGGCATAGGAATCGAATTCGATACCCAACATGTCGTATACCCTGCTGAATTCTTTAAGACTCTCATCCCTGAACCACTGCCATAGTTCAACTTCTTCTTTTTCACCCTTTTCCAATTTGGCAAAAATTTCTCTTGCCTCATCTTCCAATGCCGGATTGGTTTCCGCTTCCACATGGAATTTGGTGTAATAATCCAGGAGAGTTTTTATGGGTTCCTTCTCAACATCCTCTCTATTTCCCCAATGCCTATACGCACAAATCATTTTTCCGAATTGGGTGCCGTAATCACCTAAATGATTGATTCTAACCATATCAAATCCGAGGGCTTGATATATTTTGTAAATGGAGTTTCCGATTACAGTTGATCTTATATGACCTATATGGAAGGGCTTAGCAATGTTAGGAGAAGAGTATTCAACTATGACGGTTCTATCCTTCCTCATATCGGAAGTCCCATAATTATCTCCTCCCTGAATGATTGAGGATATTGTATCCTGGCCAAGCTTATCCTTTGAAACAAACATATTCACATATGCGTTCACCTGCTCAACCTTCTCAAATAATTCACTCCCCTGAATCTTTTCCGCTATTTCTGCAGCAATAATTTGGGGTGCCTTTCTAAGAGTCTTGGCAAGTCTAAAGCATGGAAATGCATAGTCGCCCATCTTGGAATCCTGAGGAACCTCTATCATATCCTTTATCTCTTCCAAATATAAATCGGGCAGTTCCTTTGATAATAGTTCAGATATCTCTTTCTTAAAATCCAACATTTCTTTCTCCTGTTTCAGTATTATCTATCTCTATTTTTTCATGGTGACGATAGTCACGCCTTCTCCGCCTTCGTTATATACTCCGGCCTTTGCTGATTTAACCAATTTATTTCGTTTAAGCATATCCCGGATTCCGTTTTTCAGAATTCCTTCGCCACGGCCATGAATAATGGTCACTTTCTCCAAGCCTGCCATATATACGTCATCAATGTATTTTTCCACATCCATAAGTGCATCCTGTAGGTTTTCTCCCTGTACATTCAGAGAAGCAGATACGGTCATGGACTTACTTGTTTTAACATTTACCTTAGCCTTTGCACTTGCTGCCGGCTTCCTGTCTTTCCCCTCATTTATTAGCATTAGGTCTTCTATATTTACACCGATTTTCATGGATCCAACCAGTACTGTTAGATCCCCTCTGTCATCCGGTTTGGTTAGGACTTCACCATTTTGATTTAGCGTTAGAACCTTAACTCTATCCCCGGGCTTTATATCATCTGCACTTACTGGATCACTGTTGATCTGCTTGACAGTACGGGCTGCAAATCTATCTTCAAGCTTGGTTAATCTTCCACGTCCCTCTGCTATTCTTCCTTCGATACCGGAATACATACCTAAAGCGCCGTGTTTCTTTAATCCCTTTAATTCCTTCTGTATTTCTTTCTGTACCTCTTTGGTGGCTTCCTTAGCTTCACGAATAATATCTCTTGCCTCTTCCCTCGCCTTATTGAGAATATCTTCTCGCTTCTGAAGGAAGTCTTTTTCCTTTTCGCTTAGGTACTCATCCTTTGCTCTTGCCTTCGCTAAAAGGGATTCAGCCTCGATTCTGTCTTCTTCTGCGTGACGTCTGTCTTCCTCCAGGGAACCTATAACATCCTCAAATTCCATATCTCCACGCTCGATTAAATCCGATGCTCTATCTATAATAGTTGAATCAAGACCAAGTTTTTTGGATATCTCGAAGGCGTTGGATTTACCCGGAATCCCCATCTTTAGTCTGTATGTTGGAGATAAAGTATCCACATTGAATTCCATTGAGGCATTGCTCACACCTTCAGTGGATAATGCATATTTTTTAAGTTCGTTATAGTGGGTTGTTGCCAGAACTGAGGCGCCATGCTCTCTCAGCTTATCCAAAATGGCGATGGCCAGAGCTGCCCCTTCTGTGGGATCAGTTCCCGCTCCCAATTCATCCAGAAGCACCAAGGATTTGGAATTTGCAGCCTTAAGTATCTCTACAATATTTCTCATGTGAGATGAAAAAGTAGAAAGGCTCTGCTCTATACTTTGCTCATCACCTATATCCGCAAATATATCGTCATATATGGGTATGCTGCTCTTCGCAGAAGCCGGTATATGCAATCCACTCATAGCCATAAGTGAAAGCAGGCCCGCGGTTTTTAGACTTACGGTTTTTCCTCCGGTATTGGGACCGGTTATAACAAGGCTGGTATAATCATCACCTAAGGTCAGATTAATTGGAACCGCTTTTTCTCTGTCTATAAGAGGATGTCGTGCTTCTGATAAAAGCAGTACGCCTTCCTGTTCATCTTTCCAGTTATAGATGGAATTATTAATTGAATTCCCAACCGGACCCTCTCCATTATCCGGATAACCACTTATTCTCGCAGGCTCCCCTCCCATCTTTGATGAAAGTTTTCCCTTAGCCATAATGAAATCCAGACGTATGATAAGTTCCTGGTTGTTAACCAGATCATCATAATGCTCTCCAACTCTGGAACTTAGTTCTGCCAGTATTCTGGCAATCTCCTGTTGTTCAGCCAATTCCAGTTCCCTTAAAGCATTGTTTAATTCAACCACAGCCTGAGGTTCCACAAAGAGGGTTTGCCCACCCTTACTTTGGTCGTGAATCATTCCGGGAACCTTTTGTCTATGCTCCTGCTTAACAGGAATTACATATCTTCCACCACGCATTGTGACGATGCTGTCCTGCAGATAGGTTCTGTTTTCCGAACTGGTAATCATTTTGGAAAGCTTAGCACGAACTTCCTCATTTTTCTTTCCAATTTCCCTTCGAATATTCTTTAGTGCCGGAGAGGCACTGTCTGCCATTTCATCTTCCGAAATAATGCATCTATCGATCTCATCTTTTAGATTTGGAAATGTGACTATCAGGTCCGTCATGCCACGGATTATAGGCAGCGGCGGGATTTCATCGCTTTTCATGAAGCTTGTAATATCCGCTGCAATCTTTAAATCTCTCATGACTTCCAGTAGTTCCTTCATAGTAAGGCTACCACCTTTTGCAGAGAGTGAAAGGTGTCTCTTTATATCACAAAACCCGCCGATAGGCAGCGGGCCTTTGCTTAATATCAAAGATGCAGCTTCAGTGGTTGCATTCCTTTCGTCTTTAATAATATGCGCTTCTTGATACGGTAAGAGATTGTCAGCCAATTCCCTTCCTTCATGAGTCATGGTTTCATCAGCCAACAATTTGATTATCTTATCAAATTCCAATACCTTTAGCGCATATTCATTCATACTTGTTTGAGTTTCTCCAATTCATCCTTTAACCGCACATTTTCCATCTGAAGATCAAAGAAATTGTTTTCGTATTCGCTCACCTTATTCTGCAGCTCCTTCAATTTCTCTTCGTATTCTTTGATTCTAATCTGAGCTTCCTCGGATTCCGCTTTTATTCTGTCGCTTTCAGATTGTTTTGCATTGTTTTCTTTTTCAACTATCTTCTCTACAATATGAAGTGCGGCCAGAACAGCTAAATCTGCCCTTGATGACATTGGTGATTTAGCGGCAATCTCATCCATGGCGGCATCCACCTGCTTGGCGATACTCTGAATATCCTCTGCAGGCAAATCACCGGAAAGCAAGTATTCACGACCATGTATGGTTACAGTAACTTTATTCATATTTAACCTCTTTCTTTGCCAGGGGCTTAATTATCTCTAATAACTGCACCGATTTTTTCCTTAAGTGCCGCTACAACTTGACTGTTTGCAGCTTCCGTTTCTTCGTCTGTCAAAGTTCTGTCATCATGTCTATATGTAAGGCTAAAGGCAACGCTCTTCTTTCCTTCCCCTACCTGCTCGCCGCGATATACATCGAATAATTCCACTCCTCTAAGAAGCTCGGTTCCTGCTCCCAGAATAACTTTCTCTATCTGATGTACAGACTGATCTTCGTCTACTATCATTGCGATGTCTCTCGTCATGGCCGGGAAGCGTGGCGGCTTTTCATAATGGATTTCCTTATTTGCATATTCCACCATCTTATCGAAGAATAATTCCGCAGCATAGACTCTGGTATCCAAGTCGTAGTTTTCCTGAACGTCAGGGTGTATTTCTCCCATTATACCCAGTTCCACATCCATGGTAAGACTACCGTCCTCTCCTCTGCCATCTACCATCTTTACGATTCTGGCACAGCGTCCCGGGTGATAAGTTCCGTATTCCGACTCCGGAATAAACTCCACCTGATCAATTCCCATGTCTTCCAGGAGCGCTTCAATCATACCCTTTAAAGTAAAGAAGCTTTCCTCCTTTCCGTATACACCTATGCTAAGATCATAGCTTTCATCAGGAAGGCTATTAGGATCAATATAATTCTTGGAGAATACTGTTCCTATTTCGAATGCACGAACGGAAGGAATACTCCTTGCATCGTTTCTTGCCAATACTTCCATCATGCCGGGCATCAGAATAGTTCTAACTGCCGCAGTATCCTCACCCATAGGATTCATTATTTTTACCGTATCTCTCTCCCAGGAATCCTCGTCGATTCTAAGAGCATCAAAGTCCTTATCGCTGACAAAGGAGAATGTTTGAATTTCATTTGCCCCCATGCTGCATAGTATATTTCTGGCCAATGCTCTCATTTCCCAACTCTTGGAATTCTCTACCTTTGTTGTAAGTTCCGGCAAGGTGTTGGGAAGATTGTCGTATCCATATATACGGGCAATTTCCTCCACATAATCCACTTCCTCAAGTAAGTCCTGTCTAACGGAAGGAGGTGTGACTATCATCTGATCCCCTGAGCCTTCCACTTTCATTTCCAGGCCTTCCAGAATCTTAACCATTTCTTCACGGCTTAGATCTGTTCCGAGAACTTTGTTAATCCTACTTACTCTGGCTGTTACAGTTGGAGCAACTTCCGGTTTTTTATAGATGTCAATCACTCCATCCAAAATCTTTCCGCAGCCTAGCATTTCTATGAGTTTACATACTCTATCCGATGCGTCCATGCAGAGATTCGGGTCAATTCCCTTTTCATAACGGCTGGATGACTCTGTTCTTAGACCAAGTTTCTTGGATGTCTGTCTAACGGAGGAGGCTTCAAAATTTGCAACTTCCAATACAACAACTTCTGTATCATCCAGGATTTCGGAATTAAGGCCCCCCATGACTCCTGCTAAACCAACGGGTTTTTCGCCGTCATTAATCATAAGCATGGTTTCATCCAGTTCTCTTTCCGTGCCGTCCAATGTGGTAAACATATCTCCCTTTGATGCAGTGTCTACCACCAGCTTATTCCCTGCCAATCCTCTGATATCATAGGCATGAAGCGGTTGACCATATTCCATCATAACGAAATTTGTTATATCAACTATGTTGTTAATCGGTCTCATTCCTGCAGACATAAGACGCTTCTGAAGCCACCAGGGAGACTGCTCAATTTTTACGTCCTTAATAACTCTGGCGGTAAATCTCTTACAGATATCGGAATTGACTTCTACCTGAATATAGTCCTGTGATTTTTCTTCTATCTTAGAGCAATTTGTGTCGGGGTATTCGAAGCTTGTATCAAAGGTGGCCGCTGCCTCTCTGGCCATTCCTATCATTGATAGACAGTCAGGTCTATTGGGAGTTATCTCAAAGTCGATTACAACGTCTTCCAATTCCAAAGCCTTCTCAACCTCTTCACCCAGGACATCACTCCAGTCTCCGGGAAGAAGCCAAATACCGTCCTTTGAATTCATTGGCGCAGCCTTATCCGGAATTCCTAATTCCTGAGGTCCGCAAAGCATTCCTTTGGACTCCACTCCGCGAAGCTCCCCTGCTTTAATATCCACACCCCCTTCTGTTTTTGGCTGTCCGTGAAGGGGACCGACGATATGCGCACCATCCAAAGCCACAGGAACAAAGGCGCCCTCATAGATATTATCAGCTCCGGTTACTACCTGGACGGTTTCATCCCCTACGTTAACCTGACAAACAACTAATTTATCTGCCTGAGGATGTTTCTCAATCTTCTCTATTCTTCCGATTTTAACACCGCTATTTCCAATTCCTATATCTTCGACAGTTTCAATATTGGAACCGCTCATTATCATTTTATCCGCGAAGGTTTTAGCAAATGGCTCATCCATCGCAGGGACATTTATATAATCTTTTAACCAATTAATCGATACTAACATCTTATTTTTAGTCCTCCAGTTTGAACTTTTCTCTACCTAACCGATTAACATTTTGGATTTGATAATATAGTTGGAGATGATTCTAAATTGTTAAATCCTAAAATATCAATCTATATTTCAAATGCTTTTATATGTTTTTTCGAATGCTTTTATTTGCTTTTTTGAATGCTATTGTTATTTGAACTGATCTATAAATCGCATATCGTTTTCGTAGAGAAGTCTGATGTCATCAATTCCATATTTCAGCATGGCTATTCTCTCTACACCCATACCTACGGCGAAGCCTGTGTATTTATCCGTATCTATTCCACCGGCCTTATGAACATGTGGATGGGTCATGCCACAACCGAGGATTTCAATCCATCCACTTCCCTTACATACGTTACAGCCTTTTCCTCCGCATTTAAAACAACTTACATCCATTTCTGCGGATGGCTCTGTAAAGGGGAAGTGATGGGGTCTGAACTTTGTCTTTGTTTCAGGACCAAAGAGCTTCTTCGCCATCATATCCAAGGTTCCCTTTAAATCTGCCATGGTAATGTCCTCACCAATTACCATCATCTCCACCTGGTGGAAGGTATGAGAGTGAGTTGCATCCGGTGTGTCGCAACGATAGCAACGGCCCGGAATGACGATTTTATATGGGGTAGGAAGTCCCTCCTCTGCACGGATTTCAGCGGAGGAAGTATGAGGTCTAAGCACTATATCAGGAGTAATATAAAATGTATCCGTTAAATCTCTGGCAGGGTGTGTAGGTGGAGAATTGAGTCCATCAAAAGTATTGAACACCGTATCGATATCCGGTCCCTCATATACGGAATAACCTAGGGTTCTAAAGAATTCCGTTATCTCCTCAATGGTTTGTGTCACCGGGTGCTTGGTGCCAATTCTAACCTTTATACCGGGTTCTGTAACATCAATTCTTTCAGCCTTTAATCTTCCTTCTTTGGCTTTAGACTTCAGTTCCGCAGCCTTCCTGGCAATAGAGTCTGCAATCTGTTCCTTAACTTCATTGGCCGTTTTACCCAGTTCCTTCTTTTCTTCCGGAGCCAATTTGCCCATGGATTTAAGAATCTCTGTGATTTCACCCTTCTTTCCAAGGAATTTTATCCTGATATCCTCGGTATCTTTTTCAGAAAGCGCAGCCTCTAATTGAGCTTTCGCATCTTCCAAAATGTGTTTTAATTTCTCCTGCATTTTAACTTCCTTCTTTCAATTTGTTTTTATTGTCTTTTTGTTTTTATTGTCTTTGTTGACGGAACACCTCATACATCAAAAGTGCTCCGGAAACTCCCGCATTTAGTGATTCAATACTTCCTTGCATTGGAATTGAAATGCGCACATCCGCTAACTCCATAAGCTCAGGTGAAACCCCTGCGCCTTCATTTCCAATAATCACTGCCACCTGCCGGGACAGATTTGCATCCCATAAGTTTTCCTCAGCATTCATCATGGTTGCAATAATTATCCCCTCTGAATATCTATCATTAGACAGCTCACCAGATATGTCATTAGAGATGTCACTAGATCTGTCATCCTGCCAAAGAGAGCGAATCATCTCTTTTAGTTCATCCACTCCCTCCACATATGTTATAGGGACTCGAATAATTGAACCTGCGGCGGAACGAACCACCTTGGGAGAAAAAGCGTCCACAGTTCCCTTGATTGCAATAATCTCACTAAATCCTGCCCCATCGGCTGTTCTAATCAAAGTTCCCATATTCCCGGGGTCCTGAATTTTGTCCAGTATAAGTATATTAAGTTTAGTCTTACTCTTAGTGCCCCTACCCTCGGCAGACCTTCCTTCTTCAGTCCTTTTTTTAATCTCGGATAACAGGTTCCTATCCGGTAGTTTGAAAACACCTATTACCTTTCGGCCATTGTCTGTCTGAGTCAGATTATCGAACAGTTCTCCCTTAAGCATATACATGGTGGGATCATCATAAGGTAAAAGGTTACCTTCCTTCCGGATTGTTTCTCCAATAGACTCGAAGGTTTTCGTCGGTTCCTCCTCTTTGGAACTAACTATCACATCGACAATCTCACCACCACTTTTAATAGCATCCTTGATTAAAACCTCTCCTTCTATCAGAAAGAGTTTCTCCCTTTGCCTATACTTTTTTTCCAAAAGTTTAAACCAGGTCTTATATTTCGGATTATCCTTGGATGTTATATGCTTTATTTCAATCATACTATTTAATTCACGAGTAATTGTAAAAAATCGCGAAAGAGCCGGTTCCCCACCGGCTCTTACCTTAATAGATTTACGACGATTCCGGGAGGTAGTCTAAATAGGCATTACTTTCTCAAAAACTGAGGTATGCCAAATCCACTCTCGTCGGTATCTTCCTGTGTAGGACCTTCAGGCTCATTATCAAATAAATCAGCCAAGCTTACTTCTCTTGCATTTAGTCCTTCCTCTGTGATGATTTCCTTTTCCTTACTTTCTTTTACCGGGCGAGCAGGAGCAGGTCTATAAGTGGGCCTTGGATCATCATTAAATCCGGTTGCAATTACAGTGATACTGATTTCATCACTGGCATTGTCATCAACTGCTGCACCAAAGATAAGGATTGCATCATCAGATGATTTTTCTGAAATGAGCGATGCGATTTCATTAACTTCAAGCATACCCATATCATATCCACCGGAAACATAGAGAAGGATTGCCTTTGCACCTTCAATGGATGTTTCCAGAAGAGGACTTTCTGTAGCTGATTTAACTGCCTGCTGAGCTCTTCCTTCTCCGCGACCTTTACCAACGCCCATATGAGCAATGCCGCGATCAGTCATTACAGACTTAACATCAGCAAAGTCAACATTGATCAGTGCGTAGTCGGCAATCAAATCTGTTATTCCCTGAACACCCTGTCTCAGTATATCGTCAGCCATATCAAAGGCTTCTAACATGGTAGTATTGGCACTGCTTGTTTCAATTAGCTTGTCATTGGGAACTACCACCAGGGAGTCTGTGTATTTCTGTAAGTAATCCAAGCCCAGTTCAGCCTGTTTGGTTCTTTTTGGACCCTCAAAAGCAAATGGTCTTGTCACAACACCTACTGTGAGAATTCCCATATCCTTGGATGCTTTTGCAATGATGGGTGCTGCACCTGTTCCGGTTCCGCCTCCCATACCTGCTGTAATGAAGGTCATATCCGCACCTTCCAAGATATTGGTTATATCCTCAATGGTTTCTTCGGCGGATCTCTGTCCGACCTCAGGATTACCACCAGCTCCCAAACCTCTGGTGAGTTTTTCGCCTATCTGAATTTTAATTTCAGCATTGCATCTGTTTAAGGCTTGCTTATCCGTATTGATAGCAACAAACTGGACTCCCTGTAGTCCTGCTTCTATCATTCTGTTAACTGCATTGCAGCCACCACCACCTACGCCGATTACCTTTATCACCGCAGAATTGTCTTTTTCGGTTTCAAATTGCAGCATTTTTGCCTCCTAACTTTTACTCAAATATAGGCTTATTATACATTATTATTGTAAAAAATGCATCTATTTTTTTTAATTTAATTACAAATAGACTTTACATACATATGTATTATGTTAATCTTCATCTAATTCTGGGGAAAATGACATATAACTACTTCCACCCATTACTATGGTTCCCCTACTGATATCCTGTTCAAAAAGATTGGTTACAACCTTCTGAAGCTCACCTGAATCTATGGCTTCCGTAATTTCACCCGGGGTTCCCTTTACCATAAGGTTGTCGTAAATATATGCCTTGATAACTACTCTTGCAACATCTATTTTCTTGAAATACATATCGCCATCTCTCATGGTATTTAGCATACGCAGGGTCATGGCCAGTATCTCTTTTTCCTCTGCCTCTATATTTTCCCCTATTGTCATTTTACTTATAGTTAGTCCCGTTAGTAAGGTTAATTTTGGATCCAAGTCCGCTCTTCTTAAAACGATTCCCTCATCATCTATAACTATATAACTATCTCCGAATTGAATAGATGCTATCTGTGGTCTTTCCTCCACCTTGATTATTATAGTTGAAGGCAGTTTTCTTTTTACTTTTACCGATTTAAAATATGGGTTCTTCTCTAAATTATCCTGAATCTCCGATTTACCTGCATCGAATAATATGTTTCTTCCTGTAGTAGCACCTGACATGTTTATTACTTCTGCACCGGAATAATAATTCATTCCTTCAACCTTTATGTCTTTTATTGCAAAATAGCTGGATCTTAGGAAGATTATTATTGCTCCGATAATTATAAGCAAAACAAGCAGCCCTATTAAAAGGCGCCTTCTCTTTTCTCTCTTCTGTTGTCTTGTGACTTGCTTCATTTGAAGAACGCTGGTGAGTATTTGCTTGGATGGTATTTCCTGCGTATTTTCTTCAATTTTCTTTGCCGCAAGCAAGTCCACACTACCAAAATCTTGCTTTCGGGTTTTATGCATTATCGGATTTTATCTCCTCATATATTTTCTCTGCCGCATTATTGGGAGCCAAACTTCTACATGCCTCTCCCATGTTTTTTATGGACGTTGGATTGTTTGCAAGGTATTCTATCTTTTCACAAATATCGTCCAAGTCCAAGCTCGATTCCTCCACCAGGAATGCACCACCAACATCTTTAATTGCCTTTGCGTTGTAATATTGGTGATTTCCTACTGAATTAGGTATAGGTACAATGATTGCCGGCTTCCCCGCCATCATTGATTCCGCCAAAGATAATGCGCCTGCTCTTGATATGAGAAGGTCTGCTGCAGACACATAATCCTTCATATTGTTAATATATCCTGATATTCTTATTTTTCCATTATTGTAGTATTGTTCGTCATTATTGAGTTTCTCATCCCTCTCAATTATCCCCCTATTACTACATGTATCAATTATCTCATCAAAAAACCTCCTTCCCGTGCCGAAAAGAAGAGTGCGGTTTGATGAGTTCTTAATCCTGTCCATATACTCCACAGCTATGGAGTTAATAGTCTTTGCACCAAGGCTTCCACCAAAGGCAAAAACCACAAAATCATCATTAGCTATCCCCAACCTTGCTCTTGATTCCTCTTTATTAAGATTGGAGAAATCGGATCTAACCGGATTTCCTGTAAAAATAGTTTTCTCCGGATATCCGAATCTTTCTTCTGCCCCTTTAAAACCAACAAAAACTTTTTTTGCGTTTTTTGCCAAGGTCTTATTGGCTCTTCCCGGCACAGCATTTTGTTCATGGATATAACAAGGAATCCCCAATAGTTCTCCGGCGAACAATATGGGGAAACAAACATATCCTCCGGTGCCTATTATTGCATCGGGTTTAAACTTACGTATGATGGAAATTGATTTAGCTACACCTACAAGGTTGGATATTCCCACATTTGCACTTAGAACAGCCTTCTGCAATGCGGTATCCCGTTCCTGCATACCCTGGGTCGGAATACTTTTAAAAACATATCCTTCCTTTGGTACAACTTCGGATTCCAAGCCCTTCTTGGATCCAATAAAAATGATTTCCGAATCCGGTTCTTTTTTCTTTATGGTTTCAGCAATTGCCAGGGCGGGATACAAATGTCCTCCGGTTCCTCCGCAACCAAAAATCACTCTCATATCAATTCTCCGATGTATTATCTTTAGTATCAGTTCCTATGGTTCTGGATATATTAAGTACTATACCAATAAGTCCCAAGAAAATCCATAGAGCATTTCCTCCCGCACTGATAAAGGGAAGCGCAATTCCTGTGGGCGGCATAGATGAGGTCACAACAGCTATATTAAGAATAACCTGTACCGCTATCATTATACCAACACCAGAACCCAAAAGCATACCAAAATTATCTTTGCTCTGAAGTGAAATATAGAAAATCCGCCAAACCAGAATAGTAAATACAATTATAAGCATTCCAATTCCTATGAACCCCAATTCCTCCCCTATAATAGCCAGAATAAAATCGTTCTGCGGCTCGGGGAGATAGAGATTCTTCTGAATGCTCTGTCCCAAACCCTTTCCCCAAAGCTTGCCCGTTCCAAGAGCCAATAGGGATTGAACTACCTGAAATCCATCTCCCAGGGCATCTGCAAAGGGATTCATAAAGCTTGTTATTCTATCGTGCCAATATCCATCATTAATAAATGTAAGATAATACGCGCCACCTATCATACCTATCCCCATTAGAGCAAGATATCTTAATTGCATCCCCGCAACAAAGGCAATGCCCACGGCTATAAAGAATACGGTAAGCGCTGTGGACAGATTAGGCTGTTTCACAATAAGTAGACAAGTGATTACCGTATATGCGACAATAGGAAGGAGCCCCAGAAACTTTCCGGCCCTTTTCATGTCTCGGGAAAAATAAGTGGCACAAAGAATGATTATAACAAATTTTGTTATTTCCCCGGGCATTATAGTAAATGCAATCAAATTGAGCCAACGTCTGGCTCCATTAACCTCAACACCCAATGGTGAGAAAATCAAACCAAGGAGAACCAAGCCAATAAAGGCCAGCGGTATGGCCATACCTTTCCAAAACTTATAATCGATTTTAGATGTTACAAACAGAATCACAAATCCTGTCACTGCATATATGCCTTGACTTCTTAGGTAGGTGTATGGTGTGCCATAATCATTGATGGAATTATAATAGCTGGCGCTAAACACCATAACCACACCAAAGACCACCAATAAGGTGGTTATGATAACCAAGGGATAATCCAAAGAACCCTTATTCATGGATTCTTTATTTAGAAATGGAATTCTATCTGACAGTTTATTCTTTTTTATCGAAATGGTATTTTGGTTCGTCATCTTTTCAGCATTTCCACACACTCTTTAAAGTGGTCTCCTCTTTGTTCATAATTATCGTACATATCCCAACTGGCACATGCCGGTGATAGTAAAACCGTATCACCCTCCTCTGCCACCTTCGCAGCCTGACTTACACAGTCGGGAATATCCTTTGCCTTTATACTTTCATTGAACCCTGCTTCTCTGGCAGCTTGTTCAATCTTAGGCCCATCCTGGCCAAGATATACAAGGTGTTTCACCCTATCCTTAAACTCTTTCGCCAGTTCAGAAAAATCCTGACCTTTACCATCTCCCCCTGCTATCAAGATTATATTCTTACCGATGGCCTTCAGCGCGGTAATCGATGCATCAACATTAGTTCCCTTGGAGTCGTTATAATACTTAACTCCGTCAACCATTCCGCAATACTCCATTCTGTGTTCCACACCCATGAATGCAGTTAATGCTTTTCTAATCACATCAACCTCTATTCCGGAGCAACGACAGATAGCCACAGCCGCAAGTGCATTTTCAATATTATGATCACCAATAATCTTTAATTCATCCCTTTTACAGACTGGAGTTTCTTTATCCCCTTCCCTTATAATTATCTCACCCTTTCGCAGGAAGGCACTGTATTCATATTCCTTATAGTCAGACCAATTAAGTTCCTTCTCCCTACTAAAAGGGACAACCTTTGCTTTACAGTTTTCCACAAGTTTAAAGCATTCCTTATCATCATAATTGATAACCAGGAAGCAATCCTCACCTTGGTTTGCAAAAATTTTGGCCTTTGCCTCTCCATAGGCCTCCATGGTATGATGGCGATTCAAATGATCCGGTGTTAGATTTAAAATTGCTGAAACAGTAGGTTTAAACCACCTGGTGGTTTCCAACTGAAAGCTTGATGCTTCAGTAATAAGCCAATCATCTTCCGTGGCTATGGATGCGTCAGATATAGCTGCAGTTCCAATATTTCCAACCACATGTGTCTTTCTGCCTGAAGCCATGAAGATATCCCCTACTAAAGTTGTGGTGGTTGTTTTTCCATTTGTACCTGTAATGGCGACAAACCTTCCTCTGCTTGTCCTGAAAGCGATTTCCAATTCTCCCGTTATTTCTGCTCCCTTTTCCTTTGCTTCCTGAACAAAGGGAAGCTCCGGGCTTGCACCGGGACTTAGGATAACCATATCGAAAGCACCCATATCAGGTGGAAGACTGTCAAAATAGCAATCCACTCCTCTACCGCGAAGATAGTTTAAAAAGCTGGGATCGAATTCCTCCTCCCTCCTCGCATCTTGAACCGTAACAAGGGCACCCAAATCCAACATGGTCTGACATGTGGCTATGCCTGATCGCCCCAGGCCTACAATCAATAATCTTTTACCCTGAACATTATCCAGATTCGTTCGCATAACATCCTCAAATTCTAAAAACCAAATAAGCCAAAAGTGAACAAGCCAACGCTATTCCCCAAAACATAACCACTACACTTTTTTCTGACATTCCTCCCAATTCAAAATGGTGATGTATTGGCGACATTCTGAAAACCCTCTTGCCGGTGGTTTGGAAGCTAATAACCTGTATGATTACGGAAAGGGATTCCATAACATACACAAAGCCGGCAATCACCAGAAGGAATTCCATCTTCATAAGTATGGCAGCAGATGCTAAGGCTCCTCCTAAAGCCATGGAGCCTGTATCCCCCATAAATAATTTGGCTGGATTCTTATTAAAGATCAAAAATCCCAAACACACACCTGATAGAGTTGCGCAGAAGGTAGCAGGCGCAGCATGGTTAAGATTTAACCCTATGAAGGAGAAGGCAATAGCAGTAATTGCTGTTACTCCGGAACAAAGGCCATCCAATCCATCTGTCAGATTAACGCTATTTGCCATTGCAACAATTACAAAGGTGACAAAGGGTATGTAGAACCAACCAAAATCAACATAATCACCGTAAAAAGGAATATATACCTCTGTTCCATGGGTTCCGGATTTCGCCACATATATAGCCAGTCCTATTCCGAACAGCAATTGTAAAACGAGTTTTTGCCATGCGCGAAGCCCCAGATTGTGCTTTTCCGCAACCTTGATATAATCATCCAGAAAACCAATAGCACCAAATAGCAAGGTTATAATTACCATGACCAGGTTTTCCACATTGAAACCACGCCAAAGGAATGTTGTTATAACCAAGGCCAGAATCATAGCCAGGCCGCCCATTGTGGGAGTGCCGGATTTTTTTTGATGGGATTCCGGTCCCTCTTCTCTAATATATTGTTTAAACTGTTTCTTCTTTAGAATCGGGATTTCCAAATATGTAAAAACTGCCGAAACTATAAGTCCCAAAAGAAGTTTAAGACCAATGTCCATTATGCCCATTTTTCTATTTCCTCTACTAGTTTATCAAGCTCATATCCCCTGGATGCTTTTATTAAAACCACATCTCCCGATTTAAACAATTCGTTTATTATGGGATATATATTTTCCTTTGTATCAAAATGCATGTATCTTCTATTAGGTGTTTTCTTTTCAGCTTCCTGCCCTATCCAGGATGCCATTTCCCCAATTGTGATCATTATGTCTATATCCAAATCAGCAGTAAATTCACCTATGGATTTATGCTCCGTTTCACTTAATTCACCCAGCTCATTGATACCACCCAATACGGCAATTTTTCTTTTTGCAATTGTATTGGAAAGAGTGGATAGTGCTGACTTCATAGAGCTGGGGGCAGCATTATACGAATCATCAATGATTCTTAGTGGCGCATCACATTCACCACCATTATGCGAAGGAATTGTTTTTTCGATTACCCTTAGACGACTTCCTGTCATCTTCATCTTATGAATCCCTGAAATAGCCTCCTTCATGGAAAGGCCCATTACCTCACTTCCCGCAATGGCTAATGCACAATTAATAGCATTGTGCCCTCCGGGAATGTCCAGCTTTATCTTCACCCTATCACCATTCTTTTTTGTAAGGGTAAAGTCAATTCCGTCAATACCAAGATCTCTGATATCAGTAATACGGTAATCCAAGTCTTCCTTTTCGTCTTGGCCGACTCGCACTATATTATAGGGCAAAAATCCCTTGCAATAATCATAAAGAAGCTCATCATCAGCATTTATTATTAACGTACTTCCGCTGTCAAATTCCGACGCCACTTCCAGTTTTGCCTTAAGTATGTTTTCTCTACTTCCAAGTTTCTCTATGTGTGAGATTCCTATATTGGTGATAATTGCGGCCTCCGGTTCGGATATTTCAACCAATCTCGCTATTTGTCCGGGACCATCCATGCCCATCTCCAAAACACCTATTTCCATATCCCTACTGAAACTCAAAAGAGTAAGCGGAAGGCCCGTCTCACTATTGTAGTTCTTCTTATTTGTGCCTGCCCTATACTTGGAAGAAACAGCCGCAAAGAGCATATCTCTGGTGGTAGTCTTTCCAACGCTGCCTGTGACAGCAATGCAACTCATATTCATCTTCCTGAGATACTCCCCGGAAAAATCTTGAAGGGCCTTTAGCGTATCTTCCACCAATACTATGGAAACATCTTCAGCATCAAAAACATCTTTTCCATATTCCTGTGCGGTTTCTGTATCGCTAATGAGGAATGTACGGGCGCCGTTCATATATGCATTTTCCAAAAACCTGTGTCCATCTGTCTCCTCACCCTTAAGCGCAACGAAAAGACCATCCTTAGCTGCTGCTCTGGAGTCAATGGCCACATCTGTAACCAGGCGATGCTCTTCGCCTAAGATTAATTCGCCACCAGTGTCTTTAATTATTTCTGAAACTTTTATCTTTTCCATGTTAATCTCTGTATAAGTATACCGGTTCTTTCTTATCTATCTTTCTTCCCGCCTTTGGATATTGATCGACTACTATGAAATCTAAATCATCTATGTTTTCATCTTCCGTTGGTTCCGGTCTTACCTGATATTTCAAACCATAGGCCTCCAACGTAATGACCGCATCCTTATAGGACATATCCGTAACATCGGGAACATATGCGTAATCTCCACCTTCGGATATTATTTCCGCAGAGTTGGATGGCTCTATCCCCATATACGGAAGTGCTTTAATCCAGAAATTTCTCGCTATTGGGATGGCTGTTTCTGTGGCATATTCACCCTTCTTAGGACCATAACATACTATCAAAACTACTGCTTCAGGATTGTCAATCGGTACCATTGATATAAATGAGGTATCTATCAATTCCTCATCATATCCACCTTCCTCGTTGGCTCTGTCCGCTGTTCCGGTTTTGCCACCCATTCTGTAACCGGGAATTTTTAAAGATGTACCACCATAGAACTCTACCTGTGATTCCATGATGCTTCTGACTTCCCGGGCAGTACTGGCGGAAACAACCTTCCTAACTTCTTCCGGCTCATATTCGATAACTGTATTACCCTCAGTATCCGTTAGACGTTTTACAAGATGCGGTCTCATTAAGGTACCGTCATTACCAATTGCTCCTATGGCTGTTATGAGTTGAATAGGCGTAACAGCAATACCCTGTCCATAACCCATTGTGGCCAACTCAACCGGTCCAATGTCATCTTTATTTTGTACAATGGGATATCCCTCTGCAGGATAATCAATACCTGTTCTTCCATCTAATCCGTATAAATCAATGTATTTATAATAATTATCATAGCCTAGATTAAGAGCCATCTGTGCATGTATCGGGTTACAGGAATTACCCACAGCCTGTGTTAGAGTCTGATGCGCATGAATCGCTTTTTCCGCATCGTATAAATCATATCCCCCAACGCTTAAATATCCGGAACAGTAATAGTCCGTATCAGGATTTGCCAGTCCCTCTTCCAAGGTAGCAGATGCAGTTATTAACTTCATGGTGGATCCGGGCTCATATACGTCGGATATAAGCTGATTTCTCCACATATTGTTTAAATAATT
>CACXFN010000163.1 GCA_902766915.1 uncultured Eubacteriales bacterium | reverse complement strand
CTCGATAAAAAAGGTCGCTACTACGAGCTTTACATGACACAATTCGCCGGTCAGGAGACATAGTTTAGACACTCGGTCTTATTGGAAGACACTCGGTCTATCATTGGAAAAAACCCTTTTGTTAGATAACTACTTGTGTTATACTCATAGTGCTGCTCCTCATAAAAAGAGCAGCACTATATATTTGGAGACGTATCGAAGTGGTCATAACGAGCCGCACTCGAAATGCGGTTGCCCTCACGGGCACGTGGGTTCGAATCCCACCGTCTCCGCCATAAAAAATCAACCTCCGTCAGGGGGTTGTTTTTTTTATATATGGAGGGATTCGGACCCACGGTGGGTTCACCTGAAAACGAGCCGTAGGCGAAGTTTGAGCGATCCCACCTTTCTAACCAATCAACTCTTTAAGCATCTCCTCAGTATACATATTTCCGTACCTATCTTCATTCCAATCTCTGCTGGCATATTTAGGTCCCTTCACCACTGAAGCAGCAAATAGTTTTTCAACCGTATTATCATCTTTTATGCTGTCCTCTTCTACGAAGAATTCTTTGGGTTCTTTGGGGACTTTGGGGTCTTCGGTCGCAATTTCTCTCACATGGTTCTCTATTTGATCAATCTTCTTGCTCAGCTCATCAATAGTGATGCTATTCTTTTTATTATTGGACAGTCTTTTGTAAAGCCAGTAAACAACAATAATCCCCAGCACTGCTATTAAGAGTGCATCTATAGCAAACTGATTGTTTATCATAAACTGTCCAATTCTTCCAACAGCATTCATATCTGTATTCATATCGGCATTAAAACCTACATTCATATCTATCTCCAACTATAATGTTAAATACACTGCACTCTCCCATTATATCTATCTTTTAGAATAATAGTCATAAAGGTACTTAGCGCTGGGCTCCGCATTTCTGCTTTCAATCGTCATTGTCACATCCTCTCTACAATACTTCTCTATTGCAGAAAGTATATCTTCTACAATCAATGTTCCGCTATTTACATCATCATGTAAATCTCCCGTCCCATCGTTGTTATGAAGATGAAAATGACCAATCAAGGGCCCCATTTTTATAATCCACTCAATTATATTTTCCGTGTTGCTTTTATTATCCCTATTGCTCATGGCATTTGCATGCCCAATATCCAAACATATTCGATATTTTTCTTTTCCCTGGGGAAGCATCAACTTTTCATTTACAGTTTCCACAATCTCCAGAAGCAAGTCCGGTTCATCATCAAAAACATTTTCAATATACACACGAGTTCCATCAGGAATTTCCTCAGCAAATTCAGTCCAAAACAAAATGGACCGTTTAAGGTGCCATGGTTTTTGATATATTAATGGTATGTATCCGTCATGAAGCACTATATCCCTTATTCCAAAATGACTGCAAATATCTAAGGTGCTCCTATAACGCTTCCTCATTAAATCAATGGCTAAAGGATCAATGGCAGAAGGAGTTAATTCCGTAAATGGCCCATGCATAATCGCCTTCCGTTTAAATGCATTAGCCTTCTCCAATTCTCCTTGTATCCTATCTATAAGCCACTCCCTTTTCTCTTCTTCAAGATTGGAAGAAATGCATAAATCATTTATTTCTAGCCCAAACCCATATTTCCTTGCTGTTTCTTCAGCCTTGTTTGAAAAGGTCGCTATATAAATATCCTTAAGCTTATCCATATTATTTACAAATAGTTTTGTGCCTGTTAAATACTATACCTGTTAGATATTATACTTCGGCTTTTCCATAATAGATTCCATCTTTGTTTCCTGAATGGATTTCTTATCCGGAATAATAAACTTAAGGGCTTTCTCAATAATCTTTACTTTAATCCCCGTGGTGGCCTTCATTTCACCATCCACACAAATGAATATTTCAAAGTTTTCATCCGGTTCTATCTTTGCTTCCTTGATAGACTTAACCATAATAGTCTCATCTATTCCCGGAATGGACATATGCTCCCCACGTTTAAAGCTTGGAAAAAGTTTCAAGAACTTAGTCCTACTGACTTGATTGATAATATTTAATTCAAATACTCCATCATCCATAATAGCCATTGGTGCTGATTTTATACCTCCGCCACAATAGCTTCCGTTACAAACGGCACAAAGAAGCAATTCGCCTTCTTTTATTATTTCTCTGGAGAAAACACTGTCTCCCGTGTATTCCGTAATGAGTAAGGATGTCCCATCTCTCTTGATAAACTTAACAAATACGGAAAGCAAGTATGCGAATGATCCTGAAATCAACGGTTTCTGCTTAAGTCTTCCAGTCAGTTCAACTACATTGCAATCGAAACCGATATTAATCATATTGACGCAATACTCTGTGGTATCCTTACCGTCTACTTCCCCCTTATACTCTATTAGATCCAAATTAACTATTCTACCATCGATTTGGGAATTGATATCCAGAAAAGCGTATTTGTCAGAGAAATTTCTAACGGTATCATTACCTGTTCCAAGGGGAATCG
>CACXFN010000162.1 GCA_902766915.1 uncultured Eubacteriales bacterium | reverse complement strand
ATGTTCGGTGCAGATACATCTGCTATCTATAAGACCATCTATTCACTGCTCACATTGGCAGTATCCGTATTCGCACTTACATCCCTGGATACAGGTACAAGACTTGGACGTTTCATGTTCAGCGAACTCTTCCTGAATAAGGGAGAAGCTTCCTACAAGGATGCAACAGGTATCAGAAGAATTCTTGCTAACCCAATCTTTGGTACAGCATTCATGGTACTGGTAGGTTGCACACTGGGCGGACTTTCCCTCAGCCAGATTTGGGGTCTCTTCGGAGCTGCAAACCAGCTATTGGCAGGTATCGCTCTCATGTCCGTAGCAGCATGGCTAGGAGACATCGGTAAGAACAATAAGATGTTCTTCTTCCCCATGGCATTCATGCTCATTGCTACACTTACAAGCCTCTGCATGACCATTATGAACAAGTTCAAGGGTCTCGGCGCTGGCACACTGGAAGGCCCAATGTGGGGACATTACTTCCAGCTCGTATTCGCAATTGCTATGGTAGTTCTGGCTGTTATCCTCATTATTGAAGGTCGCGGAACATTCCGTAAGCAGGCTGCAAATAAGGGTGCAAGCAACGTAGAAAAGGCATAATATATTAGACATATAAAGGTAAAATATTAATCTTTTATAGATCTAAAACAAATAGGACGATTCAGACATAATCGTCCTATTTTGTTGCTCTTTTTATGTTGACATAAGCAGTTTTTTTTTATATACTTGAAAGACGCGATAACACAATATATAGTGTCATCAAACTGATATTATTTAAAAATGTGCACAATATAAGGTATAAAAGAGAGGTAGAAAGAACGAGGCGATGAGCGTAAATGTAACTAAGCGAAATGGCGAAAGTGAGGAATATCAAGGCCGGAAGATAGTGGATGCTATGCGGAAGGCCTTTATTGATGCCGAGGAAGGGGTTCATGAAGAGAAACTGGGGGCTCTCCTTGAGCGAGTAGAGGAGCTGATTGAGGGGAAAAACAATCCTCAGGTTGAGGAGATACAGGACTGCGTAGAGCAGGCCTTGATGAAAAGCGGATACTATAAAGTGGCGAAACGCTACATTCTTTACAGAGAGCGCAGAGCCCAGCTTAGGGTGTCCAGGCTGCATCTTACCGAATCCTTGCATATACCCCAGATAGAATCTTGTTTAGCTGATATACAGAGAGATTTTCCCGAGAAGGGATATGACCTTTCTCGTTTGGATGCCAAGTACGAATCCTTCAAAAAGGAAAATATGAGTCCCGATGATGAAATGAATGCTTTGATCAAGGCTGCAGTAGAACTAACGGGGAACGAAGAGCCTAAGTGGGAAATGATTGCCGCTAGGTTGCTTTATCATCAATTCCGACTGAATCTTAGACAGGAAGAAGAAAAAAGGGGAATCAAGGGTCTCTACGAAAAGATAAGGTATTTGGTGGATGAAAACCTCTATGGCGCCTACATTTTGGAAGGATACAGCAGAGAGGAAATTAATAAATACGAGAAGTATATCGTGGATGACAGAAACAGTCTCTATACGTATGCGGGACTTGATCTTTTGCTGTCCAGATATGTGATTCATGATAGACGCCATGTGCAGTTGGAGTCGCCCCAGGAAATGTATTTGGGGATTGCCATGCACTTGGCCTTAAATGAAAAGCCCGGAGAGGGATCTGAAGACGGTAGTGTGATTGGAAGGGATGATTGGGTTAAGCGCTTTTACGATATGCTTTCTACTCAAAAGGTTACCATGGCCACACCGACTCTTTCCAACGCCAGGAAGCCTTACCATCAGCTTTCCAGTTGCTTTGTTGATACGGTTCCCGATTCATTGGATGGAATCTATCGCAGTATCGATAATTTTTCCAAGGTAAGCAAATTTGGTGGTGGCATGGGAATGTATTTTGGAAAGGTTAGAGCTACGGGAGGAACTATCCGGGGATTCGAAGGTGCTGCCGGTGGAGTAATCAGGTGGATTAGACTGGTTAATGATACTGCCGTTGCAGTGGATCAATTGGGAATGAGACAGGGAGCCGTGGCGGTTTATTTAGATGCATGGCATAAGGATCTCCCTGAATTCCTGCAGCTTAGAACCAATAATGGTGATGACCGCATGAAGGCTCATGATGTATTCCCTGCCATCTGTTATCCGGATTTGTTCTGGAAGATGGTTGATGAGGACATGAACCAAAGCTGGTATCTGTTGGATCCTCATGAAGTCCTTGCGGTTAAGGGGTATAGTTTAGAAGATTTCTGGGGTGAGGAATGGGAAACCCGTTATATGGATTGTGTGAGAGACAATCGTATTCTGAAGAGAGAAATCGTTCTAAAGGATCTGATACGCTTGATTTTAAAATCTGTTGTAGAGACCGGAACTCCATTCACATTTAATAGAGATACGGTGAATAGGATGAATCCAAATGCTCATAAGGGGATTATATATTGCTCCAATCTCTGCACGGAAATTGCTCAGAATATGTCAGAGATTTCTTTGGAGAGTCGCACCATCGAGGTTCGCGACGAGAGTGCGGAGGATGGTGATACAGTAGTTGTTACTGTAACTAAGCCCGGTGATTTCGTAGTGTGCAATCTGGCCAGTTTGAACCTTGGCCGAATAGATGTGGAAAGTGATGAAGCGGTGCAGGATGTTGTTACATCAGCTATGCGTGCGCTGGATAATGTAATCGATTTGAATTATTATCCGGTGCCTTATGCGGAGATTACCAACAGCAGGTATCGTAGCGTCGGACTTGGTGTTTCCGGCTATCATCATATGCTGGCGACAAGGAAGATTGGCTGGGAAACCCAGGAGCATTTGGACTTTGTTGATGGTGTATTTGAACGCATTGCATATGCCGCTATAAAAGCCAGTTCCGATAATGCCGCGGAAAAGGGTTCCTATAGCCTATTCGAAGGAAGTGAGTGGCAAACAGGAGCCTTCTTCGAAAAACGTGGCTACACATCCGACAGCTGGAAAGAACTTGCAGCAAAGGTAGCAAAGGATGGCATGAGAAATGCCTATCTAATTGCTGTTGCCCCTACCAGTTCTACATCTATCCTGGTTGGAACTTCCGCCGGTTTGGACCCAATCATGCACAAGTTCTTCTTGGAGGAAAAGAAAGGCGCAATTCTTCCAAGAGTTGCCCCCGATTTGAATATGGATACCTATTGGTATTACAAATCTGCGCATACCATCGATCAGGAATGGACGGTAAAGGCTGCTGGTATTCGTCAGCGTCATATAGACCAGGCTCAAAGTGTGAATCTCTACATCACCAACGATTTCTCTCTTCGTCAGGTATTAAATCTCTATATAAATGCTTGGAAAGCCGGTATGAAGACCATATACTATGTGCGTAGCAAAGCCCTAGAAGTTGAAGAGTGTGAATCCTGTGCAAGTTAATGCTTGTCTTTTTTCCTTACAGCGTTGTCAGCTGCGCAGTCCTGTGGTACTCACGTACTATAGTACGCTCCGTTCCGCGGCTGCTTGCTTCCTAGCTGTAAGAAAAAAATCCTGCGCATTGGAATAATAAAAAGAAAGGAAATGAAATGGCTGAATTAATTAGAAGACCTTTGTTTAATCCGGATGGGGATACTGAAGTTGTGGATCGCCGCATGATAGGCGGAAATACAACCAACCTTAATGACTTTAACAATTTGAAATATCCATGGGTCAGCGACTGGTATCGCCAGGCCATGAACAATTTCTGGATTCCGGAAGAAATAAACATGGATAAGGATATAAAGGATTATCCTATTCTGGATAAGCCTGAGCGCCGTGCATATGATAAGATACTTAGCTTCCTGGTTTTCCTTGATTCCATTCAGACTGCAAACCTTCCAAACGTAGCAGAGTATATAACCGCGAATGAGGTTAACCTTTGCCTGGCGATTCAGACCTTCCAGGAATGCATCCATTCCCAGAGCTATAGCTATATGCTGGATACCATTTGCAATCCTCATGAGAGAAATGAAATCCTCTTCCAGTGGAAGGACGACGAGCATCTTCTAAAGAGAAACACCTTCATCGGGGATCAGTACAATGCGTTCCAGGAAGAAAAGTCTATGCACAATTTCCTCAGGGTGCTTATTGCAAACTATATCCTGGAGGGTGTCTATTTCTACAGCGGATTTATGTTCTTCTATAACCTGGGTCGTAACGGCCGCATGCCGGGTTCCGTCCAGGAGATCCGCTATATAAACAGAGACGAGAATACACACCTTTGGCTCTTTAGAAATATTTTGATCGAACTGAGAAAAGAAGAGCCGGAACTCTTTACGCCGGAAGTGGACCAGATGATCAAAGAAATGATAGAGGAGGGTGTACGCCAGGAAATCGAATGGGGTCACTATGTAATAGGTGACGATATAGAAGGCCTGAACAAGCAGATGGTCACCGACTATATTAAGTATCTTGGAAATCTCCGCTATTCCAACCTGGGCCTGGGAACTCTGTATGAGGGTTATGAAGATGAGCCTGAGAGCATGAAGTGGGTTAGCCAGTACGCCAATGCGAATCTGGTAAAGACGGACTTCTTCGAAGCTCGCTCAACCGCCTACGCCAAGAGCTCCGCGCTGGTGGACGATCTCTAAAAACAATCGTAGCCAACAAAGCTCAGTAAAAGACTTATTCCTGGCCGTAAGTTTAGATAGAAAAAACGT
>CACXFN010000161.1 GCA_902766915.1 uncultured Eubacteriales bacterium | reverse complement strand
GCGCTTTTCTTTGCTCATCCGTAATCATGTATTTAATTTCATGTCTGCTAAAAACATTTATAATCTCTTTCATTTGCTCTCTCCTTTTATGACTCTATCTTAAACGCCGAACCTAAAATAAACTTAAAGTTATACTTAAACTTTAGTTAAAGTTTTTAATAAAAAAACTTCGCACATTACGTCAATATGCGAAGTTAATTGTCATAAGTATATGGTGCGAGCAGAGATTATAATATAGTAGTCATGATAATCCTGTTTCCATCAGGGCTCTCGGCGGTTATGGTTCCTCCATGGGCTTCTACAATAGAGCGAGCCATAGAGAGGCCAATTCCGCTCCCAGTCACTTCACTATTATGAGATGTATCCCCTCTATAGAATCTATCAAAAAATCTATCTTGGTCTCCAACTGTCAAACCCTCTGCATAATTCTCCTCAGTCAATATTATCTTCTTTCCAGTTTTAGATAAAGAGAATCTAATAGGCTTATCCTGATTTCCATATTTAAGGGCATTGTCCGCCAGAATAGAAATTAGTTCGCTTAGTAAAGTCGTATTACCCTTTATTATTATTCCGTCTTCAATATCTTTTTCTATAACTCTGTTCTGAAGTTCTGCCTCCAAACAAAACCCTTCAATTGTGTCATTAACGAGCTTTGATAAATCCACTTCTTCCAGGGGAAGATTTCCGGTTCCTTCATCCATCTTAGCCAGAGCAACCATATGTGTAGTAAGGTCCGAAAGTTTCTTAACTTGTTCTTTAATCCCTTCTGTCCATTTGGTTTCACCGGATTGCATTTCGATTACTTCCGTGCAAGACTTTATTACTGTCATAGGCGTCTTAAGTTCATGACCTGCATTAGTGATAAATTCCTTTTGCTTGGAATAGCTTTCCGCAATAGGTCTAATCATTCTGGGGGCAAGCAAAACAACCAATAGTGCAATTGCCATAAGACTTATTAAAGATACCAAAATGCTAATCCTTAGAAACGAATCTACTGAGGCAAGATCTCTGGTGCAATCCAAGAAAACATATATTGTTTCTCCGTCATTATCGTAGATTAGATATTTGTATTTTCCATCGTATCCCGTTGTCTTTCCCTTCGCCACAGCTCTGTTTGCCATCTCAGCTGCTTCGGAACTTGAAACCGCAGCAATCTTTCCGGTATTAATCGTTTTGATAGTTCCGTCTTCCTTTAATGTTAGTGAAAAGAATCTTGTTTCAAATGGGGTTTCCTCCGTCATATCCCTGGGAGAATGAAAACCATCCTCCTCTATGACTGGGGGCCTTTCCCCTTCTTCCCACCCTGGGGGAGTCTCACCACCTTTGAAATCGGGTTTCATATGCTTAGGAAAGTCCCCTCCGTTTTCCGCCAGATAGTATAGAATTTCCTCCGCACGCCTGTCCTTATCCACATAATTGGCAATATTAATTACGCTCATTAAAAGGATAAGCACCAAGGTTACCGCCCCAACAGTATAGATTATTACTCGTTTTCTGAGTTTGTTTATCATCTAGTCTTCCTCAATACCCTCCAGTATATATCCAACCCCTCTGGCGGCCTTTATCTGAACATGAGCACCTATCTCTGCAATCTTCTTTCTGAGTCCGGATATGTTTACCCAGACAACATTGATTTCTGCATCGCTGTCGTAACCCCAAATCTTTTCCATAAATCTCTCAGTCGGAATAACCTGGCCCGAATTAGTCATCATCATTTCCATAATCTGAAACTCTTTGTTTGCCAATCTGGTTTCTCCATTTGGCCCCGATAGTCTGTACTCCGCACGATCCAATTCCAAATCCTGAAAAGTAAGATTGGTTCCAATAAGTTCAGGCTGTCTCCTGGATATCGCCCTAACTCTTGCCAGGAGTTCTGCCATGGCGAAAGGTTTAGTTAGATAATCATCAGCACCACTATCCAAACCTTCCACTCTATCTTCTATTTGACTCTTTGCCGTCAACATTATCACAGGAGTCGAAAGCCCCGCTGCTCTAAGCTCCTTAACTACTGAAATACCATCCTTCTTCGGCATCATTATATCTAAGATTGCTGCATCATAATCCCCGGTCATAAGATAATCAATCGCATCCTGACCGTCATATACAGCATCAACAGAGTAATTGTTATGCGTCAACATTTCCACCAATGCGTCCGAAAGCAGTATTTCATCCTCAGCCAAAAGAAGTCTCATTGCCTCACCTATATCCAATCATTGATTATTTTTAGGTATCTCCTTTCTATGGAATCCCCCGTGTTGTTATCGCAAGGATAACAACTTTACCTAAAAATAACTTAAAGTTCAGTCATTTATAGTTCTGATATTATTCTTCCTATATTACCATTGATACATATTGCGTTTGCCTCAATATCCTTTGGCGCAAATGCTTCACCTTGATTTACGCAAGCATATATTGCGTCTCTCCATTCCCCAGTCATTTGAATGAAAGGTTCCTTGATTATTGATGAACTACCAATTGTTACTCCAAGTTCTAAGAATAAGGTCTTACTATCACGGACTCTTTCCAGAAACTCTGAATACCGCCTTGATGCTGTGCGCCAAGCCTCATCTTCAACAAAAGTACCGCCTTCCCTCATGTTTACCCGCATAAGTTCATCACAGATAGGACAATGGGGCATTAAATCCTCCGGTACCGTCATTTGAATAAAACTGCTGTAAGTATTGCCATTTAAGGGAAATTCCAGGTCTTCATCCTTTTTTACAATGAAGCCCTGAGCTAAAAGCATTTCTCTAATTGTCTCATAATTCGGGTAAGTTTTATTATGGCATGCTTTGCCGCATTGAAAGAGACCATAGTCTCCATTATGGCAGAACAGTCTATGCCTGTCGAAACCTGCGCGCTGGAAGCAGTAATCCAAATTAGTAGTTATAACAAAATAATCCTTGTCTTTCACCAGATTTAGAAGTCCCTCATACAATTTCCTGGGAGGATCCATATATCGATTTATGTAGATAAACCTGGATCTAAAACCCCAGCGTTCCTCATTCGATGCAAAGGGATATTTCCATCCTGCATACATATTGGAAAACCCATAGTTGTCACCAAAATCGCTGAAATACTTTTCAAATCGTTCTCCGGCACCTGACAATCCTGCAGATATAGATAGCCCGTTTCCTGCTCCTATTACAATGGCTTCTGCCCTTTTGATGGCATCTCTTAGCTTAGTAATACCATCCGGAGTTTCCGTAATGTAATTGTTTTTATTCATATAAAACCTCAATTCTCACTCTTCAGAATCTTCTCCGCATATCTCACCGTACCCATGGCATCTTTCGCATAATGGTCTGCACCCATCATATCAGCGTAGTTTTGGGATAAAACCGCACCGCTTACCACCACATTTACATCCGGGCATTCACGTCTTAATAATTCGATTGTTTCTTTCATACTCACAACGGTAGTTGTCATAAGCGCACTCAGGCCAACCAGTTTTATGTTCTCACTCTTTGCTCTTTCTACAATTCTTTCCGGAGCCACATCCTTCCCCAAATCGATAACGTTAAACCCATAATTGTCCAGCAAGACTTTAACAATGTTCTTTCCTATATCATGAATGTCACCTTTAACTGTCGCTACGATAACATTTCCCTTTTTCTCCCCTTGCTTTTCAGGCAATGCCTCCTTGATTACATTAAAGGCTCCCTTAGCAGCTTCTGCACTCATCAGTAGCTGAGGAAGGAAAACTCTTCCCTGTTCGAAGCCTTGCCCTACCTTATCCAGGGCAGGAACAATATCCTCATTGATAATCGAAAGCGGATCTCTTCCTTTTAGTTCCACATGGGCGGCATCAACAGCATTCTTTGCCAGGCCTCTTTCCACACTTTCAGAAAGGCTCATAGCTGCAGTATGACTCTCTTCCTTTAATTTCTCACCGTATTCCGAAATATATTCGGTGCAGCTTTCATCAAATCCCAACAGCGCCATGGCGGAACGATATGCATCCATCATGGCCTCGTTTCCCGGATTAAGTATCGCGCAGGACAAACCCTCTGAAAGAGCCATAGAAAGGAAGTTGGCATTAATTATTTCCCTATGTGGAAGACCAAATGATACGTTAGACACACCGAGAATCGTATTACCTCCAAGCTCTTCTTTTACTGCTCTAACCGTTTCCAGGGTTGTTTTTCCCGCGTTGCCATCGGCAGAAACCGTAAGGGTTAGACCGTCTATAACAACATCCTTTGACGGAATACCATACTTTGCCGCCTCAGTATATATTCTCTTCGCTATTTCTATTCTTCCCTCGGGAGTCTCCGGAATTCCATCCTCATCCAGGGGAAGCCCCACCAACACACCACCGTATTTTGCTACCAGTTGAAGAACTTCATCTAAACTTGATTGTTTTCCATTAACGGAATTTACCATGGCCTTTCCGTTATAAATTCTCAGGCCTCTTTCCAAAGCCTTTGGATTAGCCGTGTCCAATTGGAGAGGCAAGGCACTTATCCCTTGTAATTCTTTTACCACCCTCTCCATCATCAAAGGCTCATCGATATCAGGAAGTCCAACATTAACATCCAGAATATGTGCACCGTTATCCTCTTGCTTTATTCCCTCACTCAGAATATATGCCATATCTTCGTTTCTAACTGCCTCTTGGAGTTTCTTCTTTCCTGTAGGATTGATTCTCTCGCCGACAATCTTTGGCCTTCCTCCTATCTCCACAGCTTGAGCAAAGGAGGTTACATAAGCTTTATTCTTTTCTACGTTTGGTTTAAAAGGAAGTTCACGACATTTCTCTATTGTCATTCTCATGTGCTCAGGAGTTGTTCCACAACATCCACCCAAGCACTGAACGCCCATCCCGGCTATCTCTACCATATACTCCGAAAAATCATCCGGGCTTATATCGTAGACAGTTTCACCGTTTTCAGTTCTGGGAAGCCCTGCATTGGGAGTAACAATAATTGGAACAGAAGCCTCCTCAGTCAGTTCCCTTATAATAGGAATCATTTCCCTAGGCCCCAAACTGCAGTTTACACCTAAAGCGTCAACCTTCAATCCTTCCAAGAGGGGAACTATGGCTTTCACAGTGCCACCTGTTAGTAGTTTTCCTCCCCCATCAAAGGTTACAGTTGCAAAAACCGGAAGACTCGAATTCTCCTTTGCTCCCAGAACAGCAGCTTTAAGCTCGTAGCTGTCGCTCATTGTTTCTATCAAGATGAGATCTGCACCGGCAGCTTCTCCTATGCGCACAATCTCACCATAAATTGAGACGGCATCTTCAAATCCCAAATCGCCTAGAGGCTTAAGTAATTTTCCGGTTGGTCCTAAATCCAGAGCAATAAAAATATCTCTTTCTTCTTTCGCTTCTTCTCTTGCCTCTTCTCTTGCCTCTATCGCAAGTTTTACCCCGCCATACACGATGCTTTCCAAATCATCTGCATATTTCAGTCTGTTGGCCCCAAAGGTATTGGTTGTTATAACCATAGAACCGGCATCAATATATCCACGGTAAAGAGACCTCACCTTATCCGGTTGTTGGATATTCCATCTCTCCGGAAGTTCTCCACCTTTTAACCCCATGGCTTGCAACATGGTTCCTGCACCTCCATCAAGGAAGATCCACTCCTTGTTTAGTTTTTCCAATATGCTCTTCTTCCTGATGTTAGTTTTGTCATTTGACTTGTTATTATAATTATCCATCTTTTTATTATCTTGATTAATCATTATTCTTTACACTTGTTTTAGCGTCTTTAGCGTCTACCATGTTACTTTATCTGAACTTACTTTTCTCGGAACTGGCAGTTCACCTTATCGCAAAACCTGCATTTCTCGGATGCATGGTTACTATTATTTGCATCGTCATTCATATTGGTTTCGCCAAGGGTCTTCTCCATGGCATTACCTTTCCTCATAGAATCTATAGAGAGTTCATCAATATCCTTCAGTCCTATTATGGCTGTCACCGATTTGCTCGGTGACATGATTTTGCTTTCACTTAAACTGATTCCCACATTTTTTGGCAAATTTAAAAGTCCGGCTATGTCACTTTGATAGTCCAATGAAAGATCACCATAACCAGGCGAGAATCTGGGGCGGGTTACAAAGCCCTCCTTACATGCAATGGCATCTATCTCATCATTGATATAGTCGCAATAATCTTCAATGTATGCTGCTCCAATGGCTTGATAAATAGCCGCCTTTGTTACATCCGTAACAACTGCCCTGGCAATCAAACGATCAATTCCCACGCCGATTGTTGCACCAAATAAGTATACTTCCTTACATCCTTTTAGATTTTTGGCCAAGGCTTTACTCTTTATTTTTAAATCCCCAATATAAAACTCACCCTCAGTTTCAGCAGCCCTTAAGGTGAATCGTTCCTTAGTGCTTCTCAATTCCGAATGGCTAATTACATCCTGGATGCAGGAGTCTATAATTGCTATCATGTCTTCGCCCGGGGTGTTCTTTCCGTAGCCCAAATAGCGATAGACTTCTCTATTATTTATTTTTATATCTTTACTTGATTTTGATAGCATAGCAAAATGAGTTAAAGAATCTCTGACATACTCCTCATCAAACCCTCTACAATCTCGGGTTTGTTCATGGAGTAAACATGGATATGGTTAATGCCATTTGCAATGAGATCGATTATTTGCTCTGCAGCATAGATTATTCCCGCCTGCTTCATTTTAGCCGGGTCACTTCCGAACCTGTCCACCATCATGCGGAATCTCTGCGGAATGGTTGCGCCGGAAAGTTTGACACTTCTGGCTACTTGTTTCTCGTTTGTGATGGGCATTATTCCGGCCAGAATAGGCACATTGATGCCCGCTTCTCTAACACGGTACATGAAATTATACATTGTGTTATTGTCGAAGAACATCTGGGTGGTGAGGAAATCGCAGCCGGCATCGACTTTCTCTTTTAGATGTATGATATCCTCCGAAGGATTGGTTGACTCAACATGCCCCTCCGGGTAGCAGGCTCCACCAATGCAAATATCGGGATCAATTTCTTTAATTGCCCTTACTAAATCTGAAGCATAGATATAATCATTATGGAGTCTACCGGTTGCCGGTATATCCCCTCTAAGTGCCATTATATTTTTAATACCTTCACTTTTATAAAGTTTTAGCATATCCTCCATCTTTTTCCTATCGGTGTTTACACAGGTAAGATGCGCCAAAACTACGGTTCCGTATTTATTCTGTATTTCGGAGGCCAGGTTCACCGTATACTCCGATGCTCCACCATCTGCCCCATAGGTTACACTCATGAAGGGTGGCCTAAGCTCCGCTATCTCCCTTGATACTTTTGCTACGGAATCAAAATTATCCTTTGTTTTTGGTGGAAAAACTTCAAATGATAAAGTAACTTCATTTTCTTCAATAATATCCCTTATATACATACACACTCTCCATAGTAAAGGCTAAATACTAAGCCGGCTCTTCTTATTCCAATGGTTCGCTTCCAAGAAGTCCAATTTCTGCGGCATAGAGTTTCATTCCATCAAGGCATATTTCTATTACATCCTTAAGCTCCATGCCAAGCATCCCGCAGCCCTTTAGGATTATTTCTCTGTCGCATCCGGCAGCGAATTTCTTATCTTTGAACTTTTTCATAACACTTTTTGTTTCCAAATCTGTAATGCCATGTGGACGCATTCTGGCGCAGGCCTGAATTATTCCTGTAAGCTCGTCAACAGTAAAGAGGCTTTTTTCCATATTACTGACTGGCTCAATATCCGAGCACACACCATAGCCATGGCTAAGAATCGCGTGAATATCCTCCTCGGACACCCCCGCCTCTCTAAGTGGCTCCTCAGTATGGCTTAGATGTTCCTCGGGATATTTTTCGTAATCAAAGTCATGAAGATAACCTATGGCCTTCCAATGATCTTCATCCTCACCAAAATGCTTTGCCATAGCCTCCATAGCCGCCATTACATTCTTTGAATGGATAATTAGATTTTCCTGCGTCACCATATCTTTGTTTAGCTCAATAGCTCGTTCCAATGTAAGATTCATACACCCTCCTATCATTATTTAATCTCTATAGTTTTTTCTCTATATAAATCCTGCTCTATAAATTTTTTTCTATAAGTTTTTCTCTCTGTAAATTTTGCTCTATATTTTTTCTCTACAAGTCTTGCTCTTTATTCATTTTTTCTCTACAAGTCTTGCTCCAAAAATTGTAGGAACCCCCGGCAT
>CACXFN010000160.1 GCA_902766915.1 uncultured Eubacteriales bacterium | reverse complement strand
TTGAAAAAGCGTTATGCCGCCTGATGGATAGGGAATATCCTGAGGTTGGTACCGCCATAAGAGTCACCGGAGAATTCCCTGAGGACATGCAGGAGAAACTGATTCGCGGAATTCAGGAATGCAAGGACATGGACCTTTATTAAACCAATAGAGAAAGGCGTAAGGTTTTGGCTGAACAATTACAAGCGATACAGCGGAGAATCAAGAGTATAGAGAGCACCGAGAAAATCGCAAATGCCATGCAACTTGTTGCATCGGCTAAATTGAAGCAGGCCACAAATAGATTTAATTATAGCAGAGAGCACCTTCGCCCCTTGATGGAAACCCTACAGAAGAAAATTGAGGCCCAAGGTTTTTCAACCGATTCTTCCTACTTTACGAATATGCAAACTGTCATTGATGACAGAAAGGAAATTGCCCCTTCCCTAACTATCGTAATTACCGGTTGCAAGGGAATGTGCGGTAACTACCATGCCTCGATACTTAAAGAGGTTAATGACATAGAGGCCATGACCACATTCCTTCCTTTGGGACTGAAGGGCTATGAATATATAAAGAATCACGACCTATTCTTATTGGAAGATTATATAGCTGCTTTGGGAGCTTTACAGGATTCATCTTCTGACAAGGATACTTCAAAGGATGGAATTCGTAGCAGATTTAGAGACTATTACGAAATACCCGTTGAGGAGCATTCATACCATGCGGTTCTGGATTTGGCCAAGAAGATAATCACAAGGCAGCATGCGGGAGAAATATCCGAAGTACACCTGGTATATGCAGCATATAAAAACTCCATGGCATATGAGGTGGTTAACTATATGGTTCTTCCCGTCTATAATGTATCTCCGGAAGATGAAATTGTTAGTTTTATGGCGGAGCTTCTGGCCCTTTCTATCTATGCCGCAATTGGTGAGGCTGCGCTTAACGAATATGGCGCACGACGCCTGGCGATGAAGAATGCCAGCGACAATGCTGAGGAAATCCTCGGAGATTTGGAAATGAAATATCACAGAGCTCGTCAGGCACAAATAACCGACGAGTTGATTGAAATAATATCGGGAACAGAATCCCAGGAAGCTTTAGCTAAGGAAAAGAAGAAAAGCAAGCATTAGTGAATAAAATGGAACAGATTAAAGGTACTCTACAAAAAATAATAGGTCCTGTTGTGGATGTTAAATTCCCTGAGGGTCATATGCCTGAGCTTTTAAATGCCATAAAGATTGAAGCAGGTGACCATGTGGTAACAGCAGAAGTTGCGCAGCATCTCCGTTCGGATGAGGCTCGTTGCATCGCTCTCTCATCCACCGACGGTCTTAGCCGTGGTATGGTTGCATATGACACCGGAGAACCCATCAAGGTTCCCGTTGGCCCGGAGGTCCTGGGGCGCCTTTTTAACGTGCTGGGTGAGCCCATCGATAGAAAAGGTGAAATCATCACTGAATTAAAACATCCTATTCACCGCGCTGCTCCTAAATTCGCACAGCAAAATACATCATCAGAGATTTTTGAAACAGGAATCAAGGTAATCGACCTTCTTGCACCTTATACCAGAGGTGGAAAGGTTGGTTTATTCGGTGGTGCAGGCGTAGGAAAAACCGTTCTTATTCAGGAACTTATTAACAATATCGCCACTCAGCATGGTGGTATTTCGGTATTCTCTGGGGTCGGCGAAAGAACTCGCGAAGGAAACGACCTTTACCACGAAATGACCGACTCAGGGGTTATCGAAAAGACTGCCATGGTATTTGGTCAGATGAATGAACCCCCCGGAGCCAGAATGCGTGTTGCTCTAACAGGGCTCACCATGGCTGAATATTTTAGAGATCAAGAGCATCAGGACGTGCTTTTGTTTATAGACAATATCTTTAGGTTCACTCAGGCAGGCTCTGAAGTATCTGCACTTCTTGGACGTGTGCCATCAGCTGTTGGCTATCAGCCAACCCTGGCAAATGAAATGGGTGCACTTCAGGAAAGAATCACTTCAACCATTGACGGTTCCATCACTTCCGTTCAGGCAATCTATGTTCCTGCAGATGACCTTACTGACCCTGCACCGGCTACCACCTTTGCTCACCTGGATGCAACCACAGTTCTTTCCCGTGCAATTACAGAGCTTGGTATTTATCCTGCTGTAGATCCCCTGGAATCCACATCCAGAATCCTGGATCCACTTATTGTGGGAGAGGAACACTATAATACAGCAAGAGAGGTTCAGGAAGTCCTTCAGAAATATAAGGACCTTCAGGATATTATCGCTATTCTCGGTATGGAGGAATTATCAGAAGAGGATAAGCTAACCGTAGCTCGTGCTCGTAGAATTCAGAGATTCCTTTCACAGCCCTTCTCCGTTGCTACACAGTTCACCGGAATCGAAGGAAAATATGTCCCAATTGAAGAGACTGTCTCAAGTTTCCGTCGCCTTTTAAACGGCGAATGCGACCATATCCCGGAGAACATGTTCTTGATGGCGGGAGGAATTGATGAAGTTATAGATAACTATAAAACGTCTAAGAACCAATAAGTATAAGACAGATCTGTTATGAAAACATTTACTCTGGAAATCAAAACGCCGGATAAGCTGATTTTTTCCGGCGAAGTCGAATCTATAATGGTAGAGCATCCATCCGGTAAGGAGGGCTATTTAGCGAACCATGAACCGGTCTTAAAAGACTTGGTTGCAGGAACTGTTCAATTCACCACCCTATCTTCAGAACCGGACAGCAACGCTAATCAAAGCGCTTTATCCATTAATAAAAAAGCCGATTCCCACAATACATATACCATTGAAGTAACCGGCGGTTTTCTGAGCTTTGATAAAAACAAGGCTATTTTGTTTATACGATAGTTTCGTTTTGATTTCTATTTTATATCATTCCTGGCGATATCCTCGAAAGTCTCTCTTTTTACCGCTATATAGTTTTCTTCTCCACCCCTAAGCATGACAATAGGCGGCCTTGGGATTCTGTTATAATTTGAAGCCATGGAATAATTGTAAGCGCCTGTAGTGCATACAGCCAGTATATCTCCTCGTCTAACATCATTAGGCAAATTAACATTCTCCTGAATGATATCCCCGCTTTCACAACATCTACCTACCACAGAGCAAACAAAACTGTCTTTGTCCTTGTCTTTGCCTTTGTCTTTGCCTTTATCTTTGCTTTTGTCACGATTTTCAGCCAGCAGACAGGTGTACTTGGATCCATACAGTGCAAATCTTGGATTGTCAGGCATTCCACCATCCACAGAGACGTAATTCTTATATCCCGGTATCCTTTTTACACTTCCGACTGTATAAAGGGTCATACCTGCATCCGCAACTATACTACGTCCAGGTTCCATATGAACTAAAGGCACTTGGATTCCAAGGTCTTCACATGTTTTATTTATTGAGTCGGCAACTTGAGAAATCTTTTTTTCAATATCTATATGGGGATCATCCTCCACATATCTAACCCCATAGCCTCCACCCAGGTTCAGCTCAGCAGTTTTGAAGCCATGAGACTTTTCCATTTTTTCTATAAATCCAAGCATTATTTCTGCAGACTTTTCAAATAAATCCTCACCGAAAATCTGTGAACCTATGTGGCAGTGGAATCCCAAAAGATCGATGTGGGGTTGGGCCATTGCGAATAATGTTATTTCTTCTGCCTGTCTGGTCTCTATGGCATTTCCAAATTTGGAATCAACCTTTCCGGTAGCAACTGCTTCAAATGTATGCGGATCAATCCCGGGTGTAAGCCTTAGTAATGCCTTTTGTTTAATCCCTCGGGCGGCGGCTTCCCTCTCAATAGCCTCAACTTCCTCCCAGTTATCCATAACGAAATAGCCAACACCATTTTCCATTCCATAGGAAATATCAAAGTCAGTTTTATTATTGCCATGAAAATATGCTCGGGAAACATCATAACCTGCCTGAATCGCGGTAAATAATTCACCTGAAGAAACAAGGTCGATTCCCATTCCCTCTTCACTCATAATCTCATATATGCGAGTAAAGGAATTAGCCTTACTTGCGTAGAGCGGATATGCGTCTGGCCCACAATACTTTTTAAAGGCCTCTTTATAAACTCTGCAATTTGCTCTTACTCTATCCTCATCCATCAAATAAAGTGGTGTTCCATATTTTTTTGCAAGCTCCACTGTATCCTGTCCCGCAAAAAAAAGCCTGGTTTCAGACCGGCCTTCTGGAATACTCACCTCTTTCATAGTTATATTCTCACAAATCATACACTTCTCCTCTTGTTCTCTAATATATAGAATCACCTGATTAAATAACCCACTATATAACTTCCCTGGTTTACAGCTTCACGAAGGGAACCTGCTCGCTCCGGACTATTTCTATAGGTACGGTTAAACACTCCATATATAAGTTCCCCTGTAGACTCATCTCTAATCAGACGGCTATCATATCCGTGAATTCCCTTAAATGGATTCTTTTTATCGTTCCATACTGTTATAAAGAAAATGTCCCCTATGGATATTTTCTCTTCGGCTTCTTCCAAGGTTTCCATAATCTCATAGTCCAAACCATAATCATAGAGGATCTTATCCAATTCAAAGGGATTCGTTCCCCATTTCCCTCTATTAACGAGAGTTTGTCGTTCCTCCAGATGTCTGATGATGTCACTTAGTCTCTTTGGCCTTCCCTTCATTGCCAAGATATTAAATAAAGCCACGGCCTCACAGCCTGTCTTTCCCACATTGCTGTCACCAAAACGCATGGAGGACAGTTTGCTTTGATCTGTAATCAAAGTCCGAATAAGTTTCTCCTCCTCTGCTCTGTTATTAGTATGGTTCCGATTACCCTCCGTAGTGCCGACCTTAGGCGCTATAAACTGGGCGACCGCAAACATTATTTTATGAAGAGTTTGTCCAGGCATTCTATCCCTCTCCTTAATAGACTTAGAATACTATTCCATGGGTACTAATTTCCCCCAAACGACTTCCCTGTCGTTATCCAATTCAGCGGTACAAATGCTCATTAGAATAATCCTATCGTCGGTGCTTACCGTATATTTTGGATGCTTCAATTGGTTGATGGAAGCCACGTAATCCAAGTATTCCTGTTTCGCTTCCTTGGTTTCTTTTCCGTTGCAGAGCTCGAAGTCATAGGTATATCCGTCCGTTTCCGATACTCTCGCCCACGCAAAAACTTTTATGGCATAGTTCTTCTCCGGAGTATAGATTTCATAGATTGGATATTTGTCATAATGCTTCTCACCATCAGGATAAAAATAATAGCTCAACAGTTTCAGCATGCTGCCATCCTTCATTCTATGGCCGTATAGAACGGTAAGGAATCCATCAAAGGGTTTTTCATTTCGATAATCCAGAAATGGAATACCCACTCCATCATAAACACCTTTATTCGTGTTATTTAAATAATAGTCATTATCCGTACCCTGAGCTATTGGATAATCTATCACACTATCATGGCACCAAATCCATCCAACTATGTCTTTACATTCTTCCTTTAATGCCTTCCAATTAGGCTTCTTGGCAGCATTTCTATGCATGATTCCTATTTTATTTGTGCCAACAGGATCCATGAAATCATCATAAAATGGGTATACTCCGCTTCCTTCAGCCTCTTCTGTTTCTTCCATAGACTCACTATTTTCAGCTACAGGTTCTTCCTTGGAATTGCTGCATCCCCATAGGCTGATTATTCCCAGCATTATTATAAGCAGAGTTAAAAATCTATAATGTTTTCCTTGCATTTTTATGAATTCCCCTTTTATCGGTTATCTATATATCTTTCTATATATATTCCTATATATCTTCAAACTCTCCGTGATATAATCCTTCTCCGGAGCCCTCATTCCACTCATCTATATGCTCTTCCGCCTTATCTTCTATAGCCTCTTTATGTCCCGTTAAGGCAGCAAATGGAGCAAACTGGCCTGCCCTTGCCGCCATAGTCATATGGGGCCTTTTCTTTGATACATGATGTGGAAGATTAATTATATCATCATATTTGTCTGATGTAAATTTCATGCCTTGTGCCCCCCTATCTGCTTATTTCTGTCCATAGCAGTCGCATCCTCTTCCAGATTCATAGCCTTAACAACCGCATTCTTTCCAAATTTTTTCTTAATGGCCAGCAATGTCTCCTGAATCCTTGATTCCTCCTCCAATTCCTCCTCAGACATGGTTCTTCCACCATTTATTTCAGAGCCCTCTTCCCCTTCCTTTAGTATTTGACTGAACAGATCCAATTGGACACTATCGTCATTTTTTGATTCAATCTTTTTCCCGCCTGTGCCCGGAATCACATGGTTTGCCACCACATTGATTCTGCGAACCAACAAATCCGGGTTTACGGTTCTATCAAATATGGATAGCATTGCGTCCATCATAATCTTTCCCGAATTAGTGAATCCATCCAGACTTGCCCTTCCATTTGCATGCTTGGGGACCTTTCTTCCATAGTAATCTATGGTGTATTCGCCTTTATATAGCGCCGCTCTCTCCGGATCACTTAGATTTTCAATATCGTAGCCAATAGTTAAAACCACCTGATCGCAAATCAATCCCTTATTCACCAAGGTTAATGATAGTTGATCCGTCATTTCCTTTACTATAAGCCTCGTCTTCTCATATGTATAAGGTTTCTGAAGCACCTGACCCTGGCTTATACTGTTATTCTCAGTCTTATAATCCTTGATGGCCTCCATGGTACAAGGCTCCCAGCCCCAGGCATGGTCTATCAAAAGCTCCGCATTTACTCCAAATAACTTATACAATAAATCCTCATTGTGAAAATCTCTCTCATCCCCTATGGAACAGCGGGCCACATCCCCCATGGTATAAATTCCGTGGCTGGCAAGTCTCTTGGCATATCCTTTCCCCACGCGCCAAAAATCCGTAATGGGTCTATGATTCCAAAGTGATTTTCTATAGCTTATTTCATCCAGTTCAGCGATTCTGACACCATCCTCGTCCGGGGGTATATGTTTGGCCTCGATATCCATAGCGATTTTTGCCAAATACATATTGGTACCAATTCCTGCGGTTGCGGTAATCCCTGTCTCTCTAAGCACATGTCGAATTATCTTTATAGTCAAATCATGGGGACTTAATTTGTATAAATCCAAATATCCTGTCACATCTATAAAAACCTCATCCACAGAATATATATGCATATCTTCAGGAGCCACATATTTCAAGTATATATCGTAAATACGCGTGCTGTATTCCATATAGAGAGACATTCTCGGATCCGCAGTTATAAAGTCGATTCCTAGTTCGGGATGTTCTGACAAAGCCTTGGCATCATAGGTTTTTCCAACAAATTCAGCTTTCCAAGGCTTACGTATATCCTCGGGACTAACAAAGTCACGAAAAAGTTCCGGCCTTTCCTTAAGCAATTTTCTGTAATGGGAAAGACGCTTGGAATTTGCCTCTTTAACAGCCTGCTTTGCCTCAAACAATCTGGCTCTTCCCGAAATACCAACAGATTTAAGAGATGGGGATACAGCCAGGCAGATGGTTTTATCGGTCCTGGAATTATCCGCAACTAAAAGATTTGTGGTAAGAGGATCTAATTTCCTCTCCATACATTCCACCGAAGCATAGAATGACTTTAGGTCTATTGCCACATATATTCTGTCATTCTTTGAAAAGTCCACTCTTCTCGACCCCCACGGTCTACCTATAGACCAATTTCCTGTAAAAATATAATTAATCATACCGGCCTCTTTCTTCCCATCGACCGGTAACCCCTTTAATTATTATACCAACTGTCTTACAAATAGTCTTTCAAAAAATAATGAGGCGGCTCAAAAAGAACCGCCCCAATCGTATACCCTTAATTGTTTTGGAATTACTTCATTCCCAGAAGTGCTCCGAGAAGATCTGTTCCGTTCAATGCGCTGTGATTATTTCCTCCGCCCATCAATGTGCTCAACATGCTAGCTGTTGGATTGGAGCTGCTGGATCCTCCGCCCAGAAGGCTTCCAAGAAGAGCGCTGCCCAAATTACCGGACTGCTGTGGCTTGCTTCCGCCGCCTAAAAGGCTGCCAAGAAGGCTGCTTGACTGCTGCTGCTGTGGCTTTCCACCACCCATGAGAGCTGCGATGTCTGAAAGATCTAATCCGTCAGCAAGGTTGAATCCGCTGCCTGCACTCTGCTGTGCCTGTGTTGCGGATGTTGTTGCTGCAGAAAGGCTGCTCATGAGAGCAGGTGCTGCATTTGCAAGAGCAGCTGTTACCTGCTGCTGTGTCATTCCTGTCTGCTGCATCAGGTTGCTTACTACACTTGGATAATCCTTACCAAAGATATGGTTCAGAATAGCTGCGCCATCCTTTGCATCAGCATTTGTAATCTGGCTTGCTACAGGTGAAGTATTTGTGTGCTGTTGCAGAGCTCCTAAAAGGGAGGATGTTCCCTGGGAAGAACTCTTTGCATTCTTTGTCATATAACCAATAATTAGCGGAATTGCCAGCATAAGAAGCTTGCTCATACCCTTTGAATTACCGCCAGCCTTCTTTGTTAGTGCTTCCACTGAAGAATCACTTGTCATTGAGCTCATTAACATGCTAAGAAGATCCATATTTTTCTACCTTTCTAAAAAACTTAAAATATCTTACAGAAACGATTATACTACATTATTTGTATTTTGTGAGTTTTTTTTATGAATTTTCGATAAAATCAAATTAATTGCCTTTTTGGCTATCAATAGCTTATTTATGCGCCAATCCAATAATCCCCGTAAGTCCTTTATAACCATGGCTATCCAAGTATTCATCGATTCCTTGAATAACCTCCACCATACACATTGGATTGGTAAAATTAGCACTTCCCACCTGTACCATGGATGCACCGGCCAGGAAATACTCCATTGCATCCTGCCATCTTGAAACGCCACCACTGGCTATTATGGGAATATTTACGGCTGTGCTCGCCTGCCAAACCTGATACATAGTTTGAGGTTTAATAGCGGGCCCGGACATTCCTCCGGATACATTACCTAATACGGGAACTTGTTTCTCTATATCTATAAGCATACCTCTCCATGTATTTGCAACGGTTATAGCATCTGCCCCCGCATCCTCACTCGCCTTGGCAGTCACCTTGATGTCTGTGATATTAGGTGCAAGTTTAACAAAGAGAGGAAGTTTAGTCTTTCCCCTTGCTTGAGTTACAGTCTCAGAAAGAACTGAAGGGTCCAGCGAAAAGGCCAATCCCGTCCCTACATTTGGGCAGGACAGATTGAGCTCAACTGCATCAACAATTGGATTATCATCAAGGATTTCAAGACATTCTGCGTAGTGCTCCACTTGGCTTCCGGCGATGCTTAGAACCACTGATGTGCCAATATCCTTAAACTTGTTTAAATCATTCTTTACAAATTCCTCTATTCCAACGGAAGGAATCCCAACCGCATTAAGCATTCCCCCCACAACCTCCACAATTCGCTGAGGCGGATTCCCGGGTCGGCTGAGCCTATGGACGCTTTTAATCATAATAGCCCCCAAATCACTCATAGGGAAGCAGTTAACATTATTGTCAAAATAATCGTAGGTTCCTGATGCTGGCATAATTGGATTTTTAAAAACATGACCAGCTATGTTCACAGATAAATCGGTTTTGTATGACATATATTACTCCATTTTCAAAAGACTATCATTTAGGTGTTTCTCAATAGGTTATCGACAAGCTATTAATAATAAATAATTAATAATAAATAATATCAACAGGAAAAACCGGCCCCTCCTTACATACCCTTGGATAACTGATTTCCTCCGTATCCGAATTCTTAGCAGTGCATACACATCCTTTGCAAGCCCCTATACCACATGCCATGTGCTGCTCCAGGGATACGTAGGCAGGGAAGTCATATTTCTTATGTAATTCCTGCATTCCCCTTGCAAGCCTGTTGGAACCACAGGAATACGCTGCATCAAAGGGCTTATCTCCGTCTAACCTTAAGTTCTCACAATCATTAATCATTTCGTCGGTAATAACTTCATTTGTATTCACTGTAAATCTAAGCTTTGCTCCAAGGTTTTGGAATTCCTCTCTATTAAAAAGATGGTTTTCTTCCTTAGCCGATAAATAGACATATATCTCCGCACCCTGTTCTTTATAATCCTTGGCTAAAAGAAGCAGTGGGGCGATTCCAATACCTCTTCCTATCAGAGCAACTCTCTTGGCTCCTTCAATAATTGGAAATGAAGATCCAAGTGGGGCTAATATTTCAGCCTCGTCACCTGCCTTTAATTCCGATAAAAGCCTGGTTCCACTACCTTTGATAGTATAGAGCAGGGTCATTTTACCATCTTTACGATTCAAATCATTTACGCTGATGGGACGCATTAAAAACGGCTCGCTGCCATTCCAGCACTTAATCATAACAAATTGTCCGGGCATAGTCTCTTCAGCTATCGCACCGACATCAAGGGTCATAATAAACACTCCCGGACTATTTTCCCTTTGATCAATAACCTTGCAACGTTTATACATAAATACTCCTCAATTAATATATCCTAAAGGGATTAATCGTAGAAAAAGACGGTCTCCAGATTGGGACCGTCCCTTAATAACACAATCTACTTTTCTATAGCCTCTTTAACTTCTTCTACAACTGCTTCGGCCTTGGTCTCAGCTGCATCAACCTTTCCTTCTGCCATAGCCTTTGCCTCATCTATTTTAGCATCTACCTTTCCTTTGATATCGCCAACAGCACCTTTAAGTTTATCGTCAATATCGGTTTTCTCAAGGGCTTCATCAACCTTACCCTTTGCCATATCCGCAGCTTCGCTAACCTTATTTTTTACCGTTCCTACTGCGCCCTTAACCTTTTCATCTAAATCTGCATTTTCAATAGTGTCAGCAACCTTTGCCTTTGCATCCTTAGCTGCACCGATGATTTTATCATCAAGATCTGTCTTTTCAAGTGCTTCATTTACTTTGGATTTTGCATTTTTTGCAGCATCAAGCAGCTTATCATCAATATCTGTTTTCTCCAATACATCTGTAGTTGTCTTTTTAAATCTTGCGAAGAATTCCTTGAGTCCCATGTTTTTCCCTCCATACTGCTAACTAAAAATAATAAAACCGTTAAATCTATATAAAATAATCCATTATTATGCCCCAGATATTATATCATCATTTTCTCCTTATTACAAAGAATTTGATTGAGAAGATTTGATTGAGAAAATCAATTGAAAAAAGTAAAAAGGGACGACCCTGGTTTGGTGGTCGCCCCTAAAAAGGGAGAATAAGGTTTAATCGTCATCGTCGTCATCATTGTCATAATCATTGTCGTCGTCACCGTCCCAATCATCGTCATAATCATTCCGATCATCCCAATTGTCGTCATCATCGTCATAATCATAGCGATCATCCAAATCATCATCGTAGTAGTCATCATCGTCATCGTCATAATAGGCGGCGGACTGAGGCACTTCGCTTTGAACAGAAGTGGATGCTGCAGG
>CACXFN010000159.1 GCA_902766915.1 uncultured Eubacteriales bacterium | reverse complement strand
TAATGAGATTACAACAGATGATAAGAAGGCAGAAGTAGAGGCTTATCAAAAAGAATGTGCAACTAAATCCGACTTGGAAAGAACCGATCTCAATAAAAACAAAACAGGTGTATTTACCGGTGCATATGCTATAAATCCTGTTAATAATAAAGAAATCCCAATTTGGATTTCTGACTACGTACTGGCATCCTATGGTACAGGCGCAATCATGGCTGTTCCTGCACATGATACCAGAGACTATGAATTTGCCAAGAAATTTGGACTTGAAATCATCCCTGTATTGGAAGGTGGAAACATCGAAGAGGAAGCCTTTACGGAAGATGGATCACATATCAACAGTGGATTCCTTGATGGACTGGGTAAGGAAGAGGCTATTGATAAAATGGCTGATTGGCTTACAGAAAACGGGGTAGGAGGCAAGAAGGTTCAGTATAAGCTTAGAGATTGGCTATTTAGCCGTCAAAGATATTGGGGAGAACCGATTCCAATTATTCATATGGAAGATGGAACTATGAGGACGGTGGCTGAGACAGATCTTCCTTTGGAACTCCCTGCAACGGACAATTATAAACCAAGCGGTGATGGTGAATCTCCACTCGCTAATTGTGAGGATTGGCTTACTGTTGAAATTGACGGCATTAAAGGTAAGAGAGAAACAAATACCATGCCTCAGTGGGCAGGTTCGTGCTGGTATTATATTCGCTATTTGGATCCTCATAACCAGGAGGTTATTGCAGACAAGAAGCTTTTGGATTATTGGCTTCCGGTTGACCTCTATGTTGGAGGAGCAGAGCACGCAGTACTGCATCTTCTCTATGCAAGATTCTGGCATATGGTGCTCTTTGATTTAGGTGTGGTAAATTGTGAAGAACCCTTTAAAAAATTGTTCCATCAGGGGATTATCCTTGGACCGGATGGCGTTAAGATGTCTAAATCCAGAGGAAATGTAATTAATCCTGACGAACTCATTCAGAGCCATGGTGCAGATGCGCTTAGAATCTATGAGATGTTTATGGGACCCTTGGAAGCATCCCTTCCATGGTCTAATGAGGGTATGAACGGCGCCAAGAAATGGCTGGAGCGTGTTTTCAGAATGGCAACAAATCCAGATGCAATTACTGATGAAGCAACGCCGGACCTTGATTATGTATATAATTATACAGTCAAAAAAGTCACCAAGGATATTGAAACCTTGAATTTTAATACTGCCATTAGTCAGATGATGATTTTTGTAAATGACGTATATAAGCTCGGCAAGATCAATAAAACTATGCTTGTAAACTTCGTCAAAATGCTTTCCACATTTGCTCCTCATTTAGGAGAGGAACTCTATAATATGTTAACAGGAGAAGAAACTGTAGCATATGCCATGTGGCCTTCCTTTGACGAAGATAAATTAAAACTTGATACAGTAGAAATAGTTGCACAGATTAACGGAAAAGTTAAAACTAAATTAAACGTACCCGGGAATTTAAATAAGGATGAATTCCAGTCATATGTAATGGATTTAGATGAGGTTAAATCATTATTGGAAGGAAAGAATCCTGTTAAAATTATTGCGGTTCCCGGAAGACTTATAAACATTGTAGTTAAATAATAGTCTACAGAAAGGGGTAGAATGAAAGTTATTTCCAGGAAAAAGACTAAGCTTCAGAGCAATGATAAAACTGAGAAAAAAACAGTAGCTAAAAGAGAGGCAAAGTCTAAGACAAGTTTGAAAAATAATACGACAAATAAGAAAAGGAGTAAAAGAAACACCACAAAGAAAGTCGAGAATGATAATAAGAGAGTCAGACCTGCAGGAAGAACAGTTGCGTCAAGAGCATCCGATACATTAAAAGTATTTCCAATAGGGGGGCTTAATGAAATCGGAAAAAACATGACTGTTTTGGAGTATAAAGACCAGCTATTAATTATAGATTGCGGTATGTCTTTTCCGGAAGATGATATGTTTGGAATTGATGTAGTTATTCCTGACTTTTCATATTTGGTTAGCAATGCGAAAAATATTGTCGGACTAATTATAACTCATGGTCATGAAGATCATATTGGTGGAATACCTTACTTACTAAAGCAGGTGAATATACCTATTTATGGAACACCTATATCTCTTGGATTAGTTGATAATAAATTAAAAGAACATGGAATTAAAGGTGATTTAAGAACATTTCATGCCGGTGATTCCTTTACTGTAGGGAAGTATTCTGTTGAAGCCATACGCGTGACTCATTCAGTTGCTGATGCGGTTTCCTTCTATATTAAGACACCTGCAGCTACGCTGTTTCATACGGGGGACTTTAAAATAGACTACACGCCTATAGATGGAGAACCCATGAATTTGCAACGATTTGCGGAGATAGGCAAGGAAGGTGTAGATATCATGCTTTCAGACAGCACCAATGTGCTGAGACCGGGGTTTACAAAATCGGAAAGAGTGGTAGGTGAAACGCTGGACTCTATTTTTAGACAAGCAAAGGGCAGAATAATCATTGCAACTTTTTCTTCCAACGTTAATAGAGTACAGAAGATAATTGAATTAACCGCAAAATACGGAAGACATTTTTCAGTATCGGGTAAAAGCATGGATAAAGTTGTTCATTTAGCTCAGGAATTGGGCTATTTGAAAATTCCGAGAGGAAGCTTTGTGGATTTATCCAGAGCAGATAATTATCCTGATAATAAGATGGTTGTTATTACCACGGGAAGTCAGGGTGAGCCAATGTCTGCCTTGGCAAGAATGGCTAATGATGATCATAAAAATGTCAAACTTAAAAAGGGAGATATGGTAATTCTGTCTTCTACACCAGTTCCCGGAAACGAAAAAAGTGTATCTAACGTAGTAAATAAATTATACGAAAAGGATATTCAGGTTATATATAACGAGATCCTTGATATTCATGTTTCGGGACATGCGTGCCAGGAAGAATTAAAAATCATGCATTCTCTAATTAAGCCGAAACACTTTATGCCGGCCCATGGTGAAACCCGACATTTGATTGAACATGGCAGATTGGCGGAATCATTGGGGATGAAGAGTAAAAACATACATATTCTTTCCAATGGTGACCAGCTTACTGTAACTAAAAAGAAAGCAATTAAGTTTAAAAACGTAATTAGTGCTGAAGATATCATGGTTGATGGATTCGGCGTAGGTGATGTTGGAAATGCCATCCTTAGAGAAAGAAAGAACCTTTCTACAGGCGGATTGCTGATGGTATCTGCTGTGATTGATACTTCCTATTTAACCTTGGTTTCCGGTCCTGAAGTAGAATCTAAAGGTTTTGTGTATGTAAAAGATAATGATGCTCTTTTGCAGGAAATTAGAAGTATTGCCGAAAAAATAATTACAGCAAAACTTGATAGCGGAAAATACGACATCAACGATTTGAAAGATCAAACTAAGACCGAAATAAGAAGATATATATCTAAGAATATTCATAGAAGTCCGGTTATTATAGTAAATATAATGGAATTCTAAAAGGAATGCTTTATTTTTGACGCATAAGTATATATTTGATATAATTATACGAGCGTTTTAACCAATATTCAAAGGAGAATTAATTATGATTACAGCAGGTGATTTTAGAAAAGGTATTACTTTTGAAATTGATGGTGAGCCTTATGTTATTTTGGATTTCCAACATGTAAAACCTGGCAAAGGTGCCGCATTTGTCCGTACCAAATATAAGAACATCATTACAGGTGCAACAAGGGAAGAAGCATTCAATCCCAGTGAAAAGTTTGAGAATGCCAGAATTGATACTAAAGTAATGCAATACTTGTATAATGATGGGGAACTTTACTATTTTATGGATAAGGATAGCTTTGAGCAGATTCCTTTAAGCTTTGAACAGGTTGAAGACGCCATCAAATATCTCAGAGAAAATGATGAAGCTACTATAAAATTCTATAAGGAGAATGCATTCCAAGTTGAAGCTCCTAACTTCGTAAACCTAAAAGTTATTGAGACAGAGCCCGGTGTAAAGGGTGATACCGCCACCAACGTTACAAAGGCAGCAACGGTTGAAACAGGAGCAACGGTTCAGGTTCCAATCTTCATCAATGAGGGAGAAATTATCCAGATAGATACCAGAAGCGGCGAGTATTTGGGAAGAGCCAAAGAATAATTTTTATTTCAATATTAGTGTTGTTTAGAGGAACGCTTTTTGGCGTTCCTCTATGGCGTTAAAGGGTAATTAGTTTTCAAAGGAATATAATGAAAAAATTTTTAATACTTATATTATTATTGATATTATTGGCATTGGGTGGAATCATATTTGCTCGCTCCTATGTCAAAGGATTGGATGAACCGTTTAATACGGGAGACAGCAATGAACAGATTATTGAAATACCAATTGGATCCTCCACATCAGATATAGCAAATATCTTGATAGATAAAGGGATAATTGGAGATGCTAAAAGGTTTAAACTATTCTCCAGATTGAATAAATACGATGGCAATTATCAAGCAGGTGTATATTCGCTATCCCCTTCTATGAGTCCGACAGAAATATGCGATAGAATAGTAAGCGGATTATCGGCTACTTTTTCTTTTACGATTCCTGAGGGATTCACGGTGGAGCAGATTGTTGATACAATCGCTGCAACGGGTCATGCGGATAAAGATACATTGAACAGCGTTATAGAATACAATGATTTTTCTGACTATGAATTCCTTAAAGACATTCC
>CACXFN010000158.1 GCA_902766915.1 uncultured Eubacteriales bacterium | reverse complement strand
TCATGTTCCTGATGTGCCTGTAGTTCATACATAAAACGCATGGTCATCAGTTTCTGACGCTCACTCATATAGGTGGAATATTCATCAAAGATTCCGATATAGGTTCTGACATTCTTCCATGTGCTCTCACTTCTTGCTGCCTCAATCAAATCTGCCAATTCACTGTCAACATGGAGAATACTCATGAGTCTTATATTGTGATCAATAGCGGAATATTTGAATTGTTCTACAACTTCATCTCCTTCCAAAAGAGCACGTTCCCTTACTATGGGATGAAGTTCAACAGGATGATTCCCCATATCTTCAGGAAGCTCCGTTGTGACCCCCAGCTCCTTCATATAGGATTCGAAATCTTCCAGCTTGGCATATACCTTTCTATATCTGGCTTCTTTGGCGGCATCCACATTATCCAGTTTTCCTAAAATAACATCAAAGGATTCCTCCAAGGAATAGAAATGTATGGTTTCTCTCCCCTTCTCGTCCCTGCCGCTTTTAACTCTAAAGTCAGCATATATCAATAGCAATGATTCCACAGAAAGGTTTTCCAGCTCCAAATCCCATGTTGAATGGTTTGACGCAATGTGCGCCATATTATAAAGACCAAACCTCTCATAGCATATATCTGTATAATAATAGTGAAGATAGGGAATTCTTTTTTCCTCATCCTTCTTACATCCAAATTTACCAATATCGTGGCCGGCAGCAGCTCCGGAAATCAAGGGAAGGTCCACAGGAACTCCTGCCTCCTTTAACTGTCTTCCCATTGTTACAGCCACATAATGAACTCCCCCCATATGTCCCAGAGTATCAAAGGGGGTGATATCCCTGGCTATACGCATGAACTCATAAACGTATTCATGCTTGATAACATCTTTAAATCTCAGATATTCTTCCCATGTATAGGATTCCGGATCGTTGGATATGAGTTCCATTGTCCTGGTGGGATCAAAAGGCATACTTTCATCTTCGTACTTATATAGTCCTCTAAGTATCTGAAGCAGAAGCAATCTTCCTTCATGGTATTTTTCCAATTCTTCTGAGCTTATGCCCATTCCACCTTTAGTTTCAGGAAAGAGGATTGATTCTACATAATCAAAGCAAAACTTCAACCATCCTTCCTTAGGTTCATTCCTTAGCTCTAGGATATATTCCTTGGCCAGTTCCAAAATCTTTTGGGAATCGAATCTATGTTGGCTGGGATCATACTCACCGTGATTTTCCAAATCATCTTTTTCTTCCTCATCGCTTCTTCCAACCCATTCAACCTTATAGGCAAATTCCTTAATCATACTGGAGGAAATGAAATTATCCATTTTCTTGGAAGTCCAATTGAGGGCATCCAAAAAACCCTCTTCATAGAGTTCTGAAACCAGCACGTTGTAAATATCTAAGTTTGTTATTTTTTCCACGGTTTTTTACCTTCTTAAACTTAAGGGACGGTTCCCATCGGGAACCGTCCCTCATAAATCGAAATCCGTTTTACATCTTATCTTCAATTTGGGATGCGGTGAATTCCGCCCATGCATATTCGGGCATATAGTATCCTACTACGTCGCTCTTATCTATCTTTCCATCCAGTAAGTCGAAATAGTCACAGGTTATACCTTCTCTGTTAATATTACAGCTTCCTCTGGAATTTACAAATATATCTTCCATGCCGTAGGATTGGAACAATTGCTTTATGTTCATTACGGCCTTTCTGTAGAGGTTCTTGACTCGGGTATCATAAGGTCTGTCTTCCCAAAGCTTATCTATAGCTTCTTCCATCATAACCTTACCGCCTCTATGATCTATGCACAGTGCCAGGAGTTCCTTTGCTTTTGCATTGGGGAAGTGAACTGACTCGCCATTAACAAATACATCGAATCTGCCAAAGGTTCTGAAATGAACATCGGTGGATTTTTGTCTGGCAGCCAGAAGTGCCGATCTTTCCAGAACATCACCTATATCATCCGTATTGAAGGGCTTGGTCAGATAGAAGTCAGCTTTGATCTTCATGGCTTCAATAGCATATTGCTCATATCCTGTAATAAAGACCAAAACAACGCCTGGCAGGATTTCCTTTGCTCTACGACCAAACTCGATGCCATTCATGCCCGGCATTTCTATATCCGAAAAAACGGCCTCAACTTTATTCTTCTCCAAATATTCTATTGCCTCTATTGGATTGCTAAATTTCGCCACAACCTCTACATCCGGGAAATTAGCAATTTCCATTTCTAATTGACGAAGTATGAGGGCCTCGTCATCTACCAAGATAACCTTCATCGGATAACTCCTTTCAATTTAGTCACACGTCCCTAACTATATATTAACGTTTTCGTAACTATTTTTCAAGTGGTTATTGTTATTTTGTTATTTTTTAAAGAGCTTCTGCAAATTCTTCGCCATAGGAACGAACTTCTTCAGTTGAGCTTTGATCCGGTGCCCACTGTACCCTGATTCCTTCTTTTACGATTTCAAATCCAGCCTCTTCCAAATGAGCGGAAATCAGTTTTGCAGCTTCTCCGCTCCATCCATAACTTCCGAATGCTGCCGCCTTCCTTCCCTTGATTTTCAAACCCTTAATCATCTCCAGGATTCCCGCTATACCGTATGAATAACCGTTAGCTATGGTTGGGGAGCCCACCAATATTGCTTTGGACTTAAAGACTTCTGTCAATATATCATTCTTGTCTTCCTTCGCTACATTCATCAGCTTTATATTGGTATTAGGACTCTTTCTCTGTATTCCTACCTCTAAGGCCTGGGCCATATGTCTGGTGGACTGCCACATGGTGTCGTAGATAATTGTTATTTGATCTTCCTGATAATTATCGCACCACTTCTGATATAGTCCTATAATAGTCTGGATGTCCTCAGGCCTTCTCCACATAACACCGTGGCTTGGGGCAATCAAATCAATGGGGAGGTTCATCTCCAGAATCTCTGCAAGTTTCTTCTTCACGAACATGTTGAATGGAGAAAGAATATTTGCATAATACTTTTCCGCCTCATCTATAACATGATTCATGTTTTCTGCATCGGCGTAGAGCATCTCAGATGCGTAATGCTGGCCAAATCCGTCATTGCTGAACAGGATGTTCTCATCGGACATATATGTAAACATGGTATCCGGCCAATGCAGCATGGATGCCTCAATAAAGGTCAGGGTGGAATCTCCTATTTCCAGAGTGTCGCCTGTCTTTACATTCACATAATTCCAATCTTGATGATATAGGCCTCTTAAGATTCCTTCACCTTTTTTTGTACAGTAGATGGGCACATCCGGGATTTCCCTCATTAGTTCCGGAAGTGCTCCACTATGGTCACTTTCATTATGATTCATGACTATATAGTCAATCTCTTTAAGGTCTATTTCTTCTTTTAGCCTTGCAACAAATTCTCTGTCATATGGACCCCAAACTGTGTCAATCAAGACAGTTTTTTCATCACGAATTAGATATGCGTTATATGACGAACCTGCAAAGGTTGATAATTCATCACCGTGGAAACTTTTTAGTTCCCAATCGATCTTTCCTACCCATGTAACCTTATCTGTGATTCTTTTACCCATTATTAGCTTTCCTCCTATTTTAACTACTTAACATTTGTCCTTTAAGATGCGTTTATTTTTTAGGTATCCTTACCCTTATTACCGTACCTGATCCGGTTCTGCTGTTGATTTCAATTTTTGCATTGGCCATTTCTCTCAATCTAAGGATGATGTTCATCATACCTGTGGACTTATGCTCCTCAGAACCGTTGCCACTAAGGTTCTCTCTCCTGGTTGGTCCCTCAAGAATTATTGGCTCGCCATTCTCATCTTTTAAGGAGAGGGATTCCATCACATCCTTCATTGCAGCAACCACGACCTTATTCGATTCCAATCCGACGCTATCATCCTTATCTAAATCAATGGAGAATACTTCACTGGCTGCTGCCTTATCGAATCCGATTCCGTTATCTGCCACCTCCACAACATAGTAATCCTCTTCCTGATAGCTTCTAAGCCATACTGTTCCACCTTCAAGCTTCTTCACTACGCCGTGCTTAATTGCATTTTCCACCAAGGGCTGGATGGATAGGGGCGGAACCGTGAAATCAGCCTCATCTATTTCATATTCCACATTTAGCCTATCTCCAAACCTTACTTTTTCAATATTTACATAACTCTTAATGTGGTTTACTTCCGCCGCAAACTTAATGCCGTCCAAATTGGTTACATTATCTACATTTGCCCTTAGATAATTGGAAAAATCGTAAAGCATCTTGTATGCCACATCCGGCTCTATTTTTACTAGGGTTCTAATTGAACTAAGGGTATTGAAGATAAAATGAGGTTGAATTTGTCCCATCATCAACTCCAATTGGCTTTCCTGTAATCTCTCTGATACCACCACTCTGTCCTGAACCACCAAATATGTTCTCCAAAGAACAAAGAGCATATATATGAATCCATAAATATCCACTATAATTCTAAAAGGATAACTGACCTCCGTCCAAAGCTGATTCCTTGACACAAACATTTCCAATACTCCCGCAATTGGGAAAAGCATATTGGTCATTAATTCGGTTCTATCCAATAATAATTCTGTTTTGCCCCTCAGTTTTGCGGCATCTCCAATGGAATTCTTATGAAGAAGGAATCCATTAAAAATGAAGGCAAGTAGTATCGTGGCATATGCAAACATAGATATATATTGCACATTTAGAGGAACAAAGAAGCTAATTAGCATTATAAGGAAGTCGATTCCCAGAGTAATTTTAAATGCAATAATGGATATATTTCTATAAATAGGATTTCTATAATAACAATAAAGGAATACAAATGGTCCCGACATCATTAGAGCAAACAGAGATATCAAGAATACAGCTGTATTATCCGTAGTGAAAAATGGCATTTTGGCTCTATTGCACATCCAAATTCCAAAGCAGAATAATACAACACCCATGGCGGAATTAGGTGCCTGATTAGTTGGTTTTCTATATATGAAACTCAGCATCACCAGAATTGCACCAAGTGTAATTAGAATAACCCCGGAAATGAAGGACTTATAATTCGACTCGCGTATATGCTGGATTATTGAGTTATCATCTCCAAAATAAATATCTTTTATATATCCGAAAAACGGAGTGTTTGCTTCGTTCTTTAATTTAATCTCCAATACACCTCTGGAGGAATCAGAACTTAGGTTGATTACACACCATTCATCGCTGATTATTTTGGTTATACCATCCCAGTTTTCCCCGGGATAGGTATAGATGACTTCACCGTTTAAACTAACCTCCATAATCTGATGATAGTTTCTAGTTGCGATGGCACTGTATTTAGGAATGGGATCAGGTAACGTTTTCTTTAAAACTATTTCACTATCCTTCCCACTTTTCACATAAGCAGGCAGATCGTGCCTGGTTTTTTCACCATCAATTATTACGGTCCAATCATCACCATACTCAATATACCGTTTTCTGTATTTGGTATTTGTGAAATCATTGTCCATAAAATAAATGGCAAGGCTTAATAAAACCCCAAAAGCGATTACGCTTAGGACTAATCTTACTATGCCTCTCTTATTCACTAATAATGTTTTCAATCTATCTATTATTCTCAATGGTTCTTATCCCCCTCATGCTCCTTCGGAAAAAAAACCTTTATCTGAGTACCTTCCCCAGGTTTACTCTTTATCACCATTCTTGCATTTGATATTTCTTTAAGTCTGACGCTTATATTCTTCATTCCTGTTGATTCATGTACCTCTGAACCATTCCCACTAAGATTGCTTTTCCTATTTTCCTCATTTTTGATATCCTGATCCAGATGGGTAATATCAGGTCCCACATAAGCCAAGGGTGTATCGGAGTCAATCTGTCCTACTATTTGATCGTATCTTTCCGTTGAAAATCCTACTCCATCATCATCTACCTCAACAATGTAGAAATCGCCATCCTCTGTCTTTTCCTCATAACTTCTGAGCCATACTGT
>CACXFN010000157.1 GCA_902766915.1 uncultured Eubacteriales bacterium | reverse complement strand
TTTTTCAGTAAAATATTCAGTCGTCTTTTAATAACTTCACTAATTGTACTTATCCAGTTTCTTTGGATTGTGGCAGCAGCCACCAGACTAAGCGCATATGGAGAAACAATTTCCGTTGCATTTACGGTGATTGCTGTTTTAATGGCCCTATTTGTTATTTATAGAAACGACAGCGGTGCCTACCAGTTGGGATGGATTTTGATAATAACAATCCTTCCTGTGCTGGGGACTTTGATGTATGCGTTTTTTGGCAATAAACGACCATCCAAAAGACTTAAGCGGATAATAGACGAAGTGGAAGCTCTGCACAAGGGCGATTTGATTCAGGTAGATCATCTGGATGAACTGAACGACAGTCGACTTCAGCGTACTATTGACTATGTGACAAATGAAGGCCCATATCCGGCATGGTCCGGAACCAAGAGCAGGTATTTTAGATTAGGTGATACAGCATATCCGGTTCTTCTGGAAGACTTAAGAAATGCCAAGCACTTCATTTTTATGGAATATTTCATAATAGAAAATGGCGCAATGTGGAAAGAAATATTCCAAATCCTAAAGGAAAAGGTTAATGAAGGTTTGGACGTCCGCATTATCTACGATGATGTGGGTTCCATGGATAAGATTCCATACGGCTTTCCAAAACAGTTGGAAAAAGAGGGAATAAAGGTAGTTGTTTTCAATCCTGTGAGGCCCATTCTTAATTTAGTATACAATAATCGAGACCACAGAAAGTTAACTATTATTGATGGTTATATTGGATATTCCGGTGGGTTTAACATCGCCGATGAGTATATAAACCGGGTTGAACGATTCGGTCATTGGAAGGACAATGGTGTTCGTTTAGAAGGTGAAGCTGTTTGGAATTACACCGTCATGTTCCTGAATGTTTGGAATGCATATAGAAAAACCGATACGGATTATACTGTCTTTGGCCCTCACGTACATCACCCCGATGTCTTTGATAGTGATGGAATTATTCAACCATTTTCCGACTCCCCATTGGATGAGGAAAATGTGGGGGAAAATGTTTATATGGAAATAATCAACCAGGCGGAGGACTATGTGTATATCTATACGCCATACCTGATTTTGGATGCTGAAATGTTGTCCTGCCTGAAGCTGGCTGCCAAAAGAGACGTGGATGTTCGCCTGGTTACACCCGGGATACCGGATAAAAAGATAATATATCGTTTAACCAGATCATATTATCAGCCCTTGATTAAATCGGGGGTCAAAATATATGAATACACTCCTGGATTTATCCACGCCAAGAGCATTTTGGCAGATGACAGAATCGGTGTTGTGGGTACGATCAATTTGGATTATCGCAGTCTATATCTTCATTTCGAATGTGGAACCTTGATGATTGGTTCAGGGGCCCTCCGGAAACTAAAAGAAGACTGCAAACTCACCTTCGCAAAATCAAGGCGCTTAACTATTGAAGACTGCAGAACTAATCTGGTTGGTCTGTTGGTTGATGGGGTGCTCCGGGTACTATCCCCATTGTTATAAGTATTACCTTTACAAAGCCAACGTGATAAAATACAAAACCTACGTGATAAAACGGAGGATGATTTATGGATGCCAATAATAATCGTCTAATTGAATTCCTGCTTAGCCATGGGAGAGAAGAGAATGTTTCTTTTCACATGCCCGGACATAAGGGCTCGCGTATATTTAAGGAACTGGGATATGATGAAGTCCTATCTAAATTGGTTGATATGGACGTGACTGAAATCCCGGGAGCAGATAATCTCTTTCAACCTGAGACGACTATAAAAAGCATTATGGATCGTTACAGGGATTACTATAATCGGATTATCCATAATCGGGACCGAGGCAGTAAAAACACAGTGAATAATACTTTTCTATCTGTTGGGGGAAGCAGTGCAGGCTTAATTGCATCAATCCTGGCGTCCGTGGACAGAAAACATTCTGAATCCCGACCGATTGTATTAATTGCGCGTAACTCTCATAAATCTGTCTATAATGGGGTGGCGCTATCCGGAGCCCAGCCACGTTATATTTATCCTGAAAGAATTCATCTGGATTCCTCTACTGCCTACATCGCAGGGGCAATCACTCCCGATGAAGTGGAGAAGGCCTTTTCCGAAATAGAAAGAGAGGACGATAATAGAACAATCTGCGCCCTGGTCTTGCCGTCACCTAATTACTATGGGGTAATGAGTGATATAGAATCCATTGCCCATATCTGTCATGAAAAGGGGGCAGTGCTAATAGTGGATCAAGCTCACGGTGCTCATCTGGCTATGTTAGGTTCTTCTGCTGCTATTCCTGAAGCTGCTGAATGCTGTGGTGCCGATATAGTTATTAGCAGCACCCATAAAACTCTGGCATCATTTACTCAAACCGCAATCATAAATGTATGTAGCGATAGGATTGATGAAAAACTCTTGGCGGATAAATTGCAAATGATTGAATCATCCAGTCCGTCATATATTCTGATGTCCTCATTGGAAGTGAATATCGATATTCTGGAAAAGCAAGGTGAAATGCTTTCAAAAAGATGGTTGGATAATCTAAACTATTTTTATAATGAGGCGAAGTCCATCAATGGATTAAAGATTCATGGTGGTGCCTTAGATTCAAATTCACATATCCGCTTTGATCCGACTAAGATTCTTCTGGATATGACGGAATGGGGATATACCGGGGATCAGCTGGCGGAAGCCTTGATGGAGAGAGGTATAGTTATGGAGCTTTCAGATTCTAATATTGCCATGGCCATGACGGGAATAGGAAATACTCGTGACGACTATGACAGGCTCTTGGAAGCGATTAAGGGAATCCCTTGTGGGAGATCAAAGGCAAAAACCGACAGTAATTCGGACACGGATTTAAATACTAATACAAATAAGGATGAACCGACTACTTTTCCTGAATTATCTATGGTGGGGCAAGTGGCCAGGGTATCCATTATTCCTTATCCACCGGGAATTCCATTGATAGCTGCAGGGGAAGTTATTACTGAGGAAGCCATCAAGGAGGCTGTGGGCTTACGTAAATTGGGACATAAGGTTTTGGGTTTGGAATAGAGTTAAGACTGCTGTTCATGGAACATTTTTTAAGTAACAATTCAGTCATGTGAAAAGGGCTAATATTAGCGTGGGGTTAAGAAAAAGATTAATAAGAATAATAAATTGATAGATAACCAAAATAGGGATTCTATACTAAGGCATTAGGAAGGAAACAGGGGTGCTTTGCATCCCTGTTTTCGTAGAGACCCTAAGTGAAAGAGTATGAATGTGATTAAAAAATTATTAATGATTCTAATATGTATAGTGCTGATCCTGATTATTGCTATTGCGGGATTTATAGCATATACAACCTTTACGGAATATATGCCTGCTACTGAAGAAAGGCTTCAGGTAACCAAGGCAAAGGTGGAGAATGATGCGGAAACAGATTCCGTTGAAATGCCGAGAGCGGGTTATGCTTTCAATATCATGACATGGAGTATTGGCTATGGAACATTTGGAGATAATGCGGATTATTTCTTTGATGGTGGAACCATGATTCAACCATCCAGTGAGGATCGCGTTAATTCAAACCTTGCCAATATAGTCAGCCAGATTAAATACCATCATCCCAATATTGTTATGTTGCAGGATGTTGATAAGAACTCCACCAGAACATATTATCTGGATGAAGTTCAGCGAATTGCATCAAATATGGGAAAGAAGTATTCTACTTTTGCGTTGAATTATTCTGTTCCATATATTCCATATCCATGGCCACCTATAGGGCATGTGGAGTCAGGGCTTCTAACTCTATCTGATTATGCCATAGATGATGCCCTAAGGATTCAACTCCCCTTACCATATTCATGGCCCCTAAGATTGGCGAATCCAAAGCGTTGTTTGACGGTGCATAGAATCCCGGTAGAGGGAAGTGGTGGCAGAGAACTGATAATCATCAATCTTAATTTGGAGAGTTATAACGATAAAGAAGGAAGAGCGGCACAAATTGAGATGCTTAAGCGTGTTCTGGAGAATGAAGACAATTCCGGAAACTACGTGATTGCAGGGGGTAACTTTAATCAAGTATTTTCGTCTGTAGATACATCTGAATTTCCAATTCTAAGTGGCTCGTGGAATTGTCTGAAGCTGGATGAGTCTGTTTTTGGTGACTCCTGGCAGTTTTTGATGGATAACAGCGTTCCAACTTGTCGCTATTTGAATAAACCCTATGCAGGTGCGAACCATGATCCAGAGTCATTCCAATATTATATGCTGGATGGGTTTATTGTTTCATCAAATGTAAAGGTATTAATCTGTGAAACTAAGGATATGGGATTCACTTATTCCGATCACAATCCTGTATTTCTTCGCGTCAAACTCCTGCCTTAAATCCTCTTTTTTGAGTCGAAATCTAATCACATAAAACCTTCCTATTTAATTTGTAGATTTTTTAACAAAATATGCTGACAACTGATTTTTACAGGTGTATAATGATTCAGTATGATTTGTCACTATTATGAAAGGAAGGTTTTTGACTATGAGTTCAAGCGGTAGGCATTTGC
>CACXFN010000156.1 GCA_902766915.1 uncultured Eubacteriales bacterium | reverse complement strand
GCAGCTAAAGAATGCCCAGAGACATGGGGATAAGGCTGTAACACCTGAAAGCGCATAAGGGGAGGTGACTGAAGTGAAGAAAGAAAATAATACCTCCAATGCTATGAATGCCGGGTCCGGTAGAAAGTGGGCATTCAGAATTGCAGCACTTCTCATAGTTATTGCGATATGCGTTGTAATGTTTATTATAGGTCGTGGTCATACTGTCTATTTCGATAATACAAAGATCGAATACAATGGTAAAACCCTGGAACCTTATTACAAGGTTGATGTTGTAGTAAAAGGTGAAAAGGTTGCCAAGTTAAGAGAAAAAGAGCGTGGAATGACCAGCACCATGGGCCAAAGCTTTGAGATGGACCTCGTTATTACAGAGGAAAAGGATGGCCCTGCTAAAACTGTCCACGTAGGAATGAATCTGCCCTACAGCATAGATGGAATCGTCGTGAACTTACCTGCTTTGATGGCTGGAGCACCTGAGGACGTATATCTTTCGGAATTCGTTTCACAGGCTGTGGATACCAGCGCAGATGAGGAAGTAGTAATCACTGATGAATTTGAACTTCCAATGGAAGAGGGAGATTCCGCCGATGAAGGCTAATTGAATAATTAATTCCTTTTGATAAGTAACAACGAAAACTAATCTTTAGATGAATAAGGATCAATTATGAAGCATTACAAAGAATACATTGATATACTTAAAGAGGAATTGGTTCCGGCGATGGGTTGTACTGAACCCATCGCCGTTGCCTATTGTGCGGCACTTGCAAGAAAAACACTGGGTGAGATTCCGGACAAGGTTAAGGTTTATGCCAGTGCAAATATAATCAAGAATGTTAAGAGCGTAGTTGTCCCCAATACCGGAGGACTAAAGGGTATAGAGGCTGCTACCGCTGCCGGTATTGTAGCAGGCGATGCGTTGGCAGAACTCCAGGTGCTGGCTAAAATCACGGAAGATGATGTGACTGAGATTTCAAATTATCTTCACTCTGTGGAAATAGAGGTGGAACGAAGCCCCAGAGATTTTATCTTCGATATTGAAGTAATTGCGGAGAAAAAATCATCGGATTCTGAGGTAGTGAACCAGGGCGAAACTGTGAATGAAGCCGTTGTTGAGATAATCGGACATCATACCAATGTGGTTAAGATTCAAAAGAACGGTGAAACGCTTCTAATGGAAACATTCCAGGAGCAGACAGATATGGGTACAGACAGAAGTATTCTATCTGTAGAAGAGATTGTGGAGTTTGCAGACAATATGAATATAGAGGATGTTCGTGAAGTGCTCCAGCGTCAGATAGACTATAATATGGCCATTGCGGAAGAAGGCCTCAGAGGAGACTGGGGAGCGAATATAGGCTCTATTCTCCTGAAAGCCTATGGTAATGAGGTGTATAACAGAGCCAAGGCTTATGCTGCAGCGGGTTCTGACGCGCGCATGAGCGGATGTGAACTTCCGGTTGTAATAAATTCAGGAAGTGGTAACCAAGGGATGACATCATCCCTCCCTGTAATAATATATGCTGAAGATATGAAGGCGACGGAGGAGGAGCTTTTTAGAGCTCTCGCCGTTTCAAACCTAACCACAATTCATCTAAAAACAGGAATTGGAAGGCTTTCCGCATATTGCGGTGCCACTGCTGCAGGATGTGGCGCAGGTGCAGGCATAGCTTATTTGCAAGGCGGTAAATATAGAGATGTAGCTCACACTATAGTAAATTCAATTGCTATAGCTTCCGGTATGATCTGCGATGGTGCCAAGGCGAGTTGTGCGGCTAAGATTGCATCTGCTGTGGAAGCAGGGCTACTGGGAGTAAAGATGTGGGAGAATGGAAGCCAGTTCTATGGTGGCGATGGCATAGTTGTAAAGGGTGTGGAAAACACCATCAAAAATATTGGAACCCTTGCCTCTGTCGGAATGCGAGAAACGGATGCAACCATAATTGGCATGATGATCGATAAACATAATTGATAAGCATAATTGATAATAATGCTTGATTTCTGAATTATTATTCTTTTGTGTAGGGGGTTGAAAGAATTATCGGTTAGTGATAGAATCAAGCTAAGTAGGGAACATTGATTCCCTTGTAAAATTTAATATGTAAACGGTGCCTTGCCTCTATTTGAGACAAGGGTAAAAGGGAAACAGGTTAAAATCCTGTACGATCTCGTCACTGTGATAGGAGAGCAATTCATCAAAGTGCGGAATGGAAAGTCCATTTAAGTACTGGTCACTGGAGAAATCCGGGAAGGCGATGGAAAGCGATGAACCTTAAGTCAGGAAACCTGCCGTTTGCCAATGTACGTATGCAGCGACCGCTTGCATGAAATCACGAGGAATTGATTGTACAGATAAAACAAGTCTTTTTGTTGTGGTGGTTTCATTTAAGGCCGCTAGAACAAAAAGACTTTTTTGTTTCCTAAACCTGGGGTTAGATTTGGATAAGCAGCCTCATTCAGGTGACAAGAAAGTTGAAAGGAGAAACAAAATGAAGAAGAAACTAATTATCGCAATTGCAATGATGCTGACATTGTCACTGGTATTTATGACAGCATGCAGCAAGAAAGAAACTGCAGAAGAACCGAAGGAAGAAGAAAAGGTAGAAGAAGCTGCTGAGGAAGAGGCTGCTGAGGAAGAGGCTACCGAAGAAGAAGCTACTGAGGAAGAAGCTGCAGAAGAAGAGGAAGAGGACTATACCACAGGTGATGCATCATTAGATAATCCCAGAAATGGTGATGAAATCGGTGAAGCAGAAATGCTCGTTTCCAGCTTTGGTACAAGCTTCAATGACAACAGAAGATTAACAATCGGTGCAATTGAGAGTGATTTGGAAAAAGCATTCCCTGACTATGCAGTGAGACGTGGCTTCACAGCACAGATAGTTATCGACCACATTATGAGAAGAGATAATGTTGCTATTGATAACATGACACAGGCTCTTGATAGAGCTGAGGCAAATGGAGTGAAGACTCTGGTTGTTGTGCCTACACATTTGATGTCCGGATTTGAATACAACGATGTTGTTGATGAAATTGCAGGAAAGTCCGATGCTTTTGAAAAGGTTGTTATCAGTAAGCCTCTCTTGGATTCAGATGCTGATTTTGATGCAGTAGCTAAGGCTATTTATGAAGATACTAAGTCCTATGATGACGGTGAAACCGCAATCTGCTTCATGGGTCATGGTACAGAAGCTGATTCCAATGCCGTATATGGAAAGATGCAGGAAACACTTAAGGGCCTTGGATATAACAATATCTTTATCGGTACAGTAGAAGCTGCTCCAACTATTGATGATGTAATTGGAATGGTTAAGGATGGCGGATATAAGAAGGTTGTTTTGCAGCCACTTATGGTTGTTGCTGGAGATCACGCTAACAATGATATGGCCGGTGATGAGGAAGATTCCTGGAAATCCATTATGGAAAAAGAGGGCTTTGAAGTAACTTGTGTACTTAAGGGATTAGGTGAAATCCAGGCTGTTCGTGACATCTATGTAGCTCATGCACAGGATGCAGTGAACACTCTGTAAGCCCAAATATTAATTAGTGACAAGGAATAAATAGGGCTTAGCAATAATGAAAAAGAAAATAGTATTAATCGTCTCCCTTATAATAACAATAATGATATTTGCTATGGGCTGTGGATCTAAGAATAATTCGCAGCCCCAGGCAGATCCACAGGAAACTCAGAAAGAGGAGACTCAGAAAGAGGAAACGGATAAAGAAGAGGCTAAGACAGAGGAGACTCAGAAAGAGGAGACCGACAAAAAAGAGGAATCATCAGAAGAGTCTGCCGTAGCATCGAAAGATGATATGGTTGAAGTGGAAGAGGTTGTAGAGGAGTGGATGGTTCCTATCCATGCTGACAGCCTGAAAGAGGGAACCTATCCCATTACCGTTTCCAGTAGTTCCAGCATGTTTAAAATCGAAAGTGCTGAACTCAATGTTTCCGGTGATGAAATGACCGCTGTTATGACTATGGGCGGTAAGGGATATAGATATCTATTCATGGGGACCGGAGAAGAGGCTGTAGGAGCATCAGAGGATCAATACATTCCGTATGTGGAGAATTCTGAAGGGGCTCATACCTATACCGTACCGGTTGAAGCACTTGATGAAGGTGTTCCCTGCACGGCCTTTTCAAACAAAAAGGAAAAATGGTATGACAGAACCATTTTATTTAGAAGTGATTCACTTCCTTTCGAAGCCTTTAAAGATGATCTCATAACCACACCAGCGAAGCTTGGATTGGAAGATGGAGAGTATATGGTGGAGGTAAGTCTAAATGGAGGAACCGGAAGAACCACCGTGGAATCACCAACAAAGATAGTTGTAAATGGTGACGAATGCATCGCAACCATAACATGGAGTAGTCCAAACTACGATTATATGGTTGTAGAAGGTGAAAAATATCTCCCAATTAATACGGAGGGTAATTCAGTGTATGAAATACCTATCAAGGTATTTGACAGAGCAATGCCGATTATCGGTGATACCGTTGCCATGAGCGAACCACACGAGATTGCTTATACATTGATATTTGATTCTTCGACCATTAAGTAAATAATAATTACATGAGAAAAGTCTTTTCATTCTTTTTCGTGATCCTCCTCTGCGCTGTATTGGGCGGTTGCAGAGGAGGATCCTCCGACTTATCCGGGGTGAATCAAACCGGAGAGAATCTTGTTGAACTAGAGTATGCGGACCAGTTTTCCATTGAAAAACATGGAGACGGGGATTCCGCATTTTCTGTTATTCGGATTCAAGATGGATTAAATTATATAGTTCTGTCCGAAGGTCAGCAACCACCGGAAAAAGTCGGAAATGATAATATCGATACGTATACAGTGATTTATAAACCGCTGGATTCAATCTATATGGCAGCTTCATCTGCCATGGACTTGATTTATTCCATTGACAGTATCGATCTGGTTAAGATGACAGCAACCAGAGAGAGTGAATGGGGAATTGAGGAAATTAGAAATAAAGTTGCCTCCGGGGAAATTGAATATGTAGGAAAATACAGTGCTCCTGATTACGAAACCATCCTATATAATGAATGCGATTTGGCCATAGAGTCTACCATGATTTATCACAACCCTGAAGTAAAGGAAGCCTTGGAATCCCTTGGAATTCCCGTCATGGTAGAAAGATCAAGCTATGAATCCCATCCCATGGGGAGATTGGAGTGGATAAAACTCTATGGACTGCTTTTGGATAAGGAGGAAATCGCCGGGCAATTCTTTGATGAAATGTCTAAAAGGTTTACGGACGTAATCAGTGAAACCGAGAGCATCTCTGATGATAAAAGACCGGAAGTGGCGTTTTTTTCTATCAGTGCGAATAACTATGCCACAGTAAGAAAACCCGGAGATTATATTTCCAAAATGATATATATGGCCGGTGGAAAATATGCCATGTCTGAACTTCCGGTGCCGGATGAAAACGCTCTATCCACCACAAATATTCAATTGGAGAGTTTCTTTGAATATATGGTGGATTCAGATTACCTAATTTACAATAGCGCTATTCAGGGAGAAATATATACACTCAATGACCTAAAGGATAAATTCGGAGAAATCTCCGAAGCTAAAGCCGTGAAGGCGGGTAATGTATGGTGCACCAATAAGAGTGTATTCCAAAAGTCATCCGGCGTTTGCCAGATGATGGAGGAACTGTACTTAATAATCAATAACAAGGTTTCCGATGGACAGGAATTGGAGTATTTTCACAAGCTTACATAGAGAATAGATAATGAATAAAAGACAATTGGCAATATATTTAATAATGACGATTACACTTTTTTTCCTGATTCTTCTTAACATTTCTACAGGAAGTGTTTCTATGAATTTCCGGGATATTATTCGCATTATATTTGAAAATGACAGATCGAGTCAGGATGGTGTAATTGTTTGGAATTTGAGAATGCCGCGTATTATTGCGGCTGTTTTGTTAGGGGGAGCCTTATCAGTTGCAGGATTCCTTCTTCAAACATTCTTTTCAAATCCAATTGCCGGACCATATATCCTGGGAGTATCCTCAGGGGCGAAGTTGGTTGTAGCAGTTATGATGATATTCTTCATGAGCAAGGGATTAATGATTAATTCACTGGGTATGATAGCTGCAGCTTTTGTAGGATCCATAGCGGTTATGGGTTTTGTTCTATTAATCGCTGGCAAGGTAAAAACCATGTCTATTCTGGTTGTTTGTGGAGTTATGGTAGGTTATATATGTTCTGCTATAACAGAGTTTCTGGTTACATTTGCAGATGATTCGAATATCGTCAATCTACATAATTGGTCAATGGGAAGCTTCTCCGGAATCACATGGACAAATGTAAAAGCCATAGCTCTCGTAGTGATAATAGCTACTGCCCTTGCTTTCCTAATGTCCAAATCCATGTCTGCCTTTCAAATGGGAGAGAACTACGCTAAAAGCGTCGGGGTTGATATGAAAGCTTTTAGAATAAAGCTAATACTTCTTTCCAGCATTCTGGCTGCCACGGTTACTGCCTTTGCTGGGCCAATTTCTTTTGTTGGAATAGCTGTGCCCCATCTCATTAAGCTGGTTCTTAAATCGTCCAAGCCAATCCTGATGATTCCGGGAGCATTCCTGGGTGGAGCGGTTTTCTGCCTATTATGTGATCTTATTGCCAGAAATATCTTTGCTCCCACGGAAATGAGCATAAGCACTATTACAGCAGTCTTTGGTGCTCCAATAGTTATAGCTATGCTTATGAAGAAGAAAGGGGAAAAGGCCTAATGGACAGCAAGGTGAGAGATAATAATGCAAGAATTGATAGCAAGGTGCTGAGGCTGGAAAATATCGATGCAGGATATGGTGCACATCCCATTGCTTCAGATATAAACTTTGATTTGGAGGCTGGAGAAATAGTATCCCTAATTGGACCCAATGGCTCAGGAAAGACTACTATTCTAAAGACAATAGCAGGGTTCATCCCTGCTCTGTCAGGGAGTATTTTCTTTGACGGTAGGAATCAAAAAGATTATGGTTTAAATGAGAAGTCGAGATATATGTCTGTAATGATGACAGAGAGGATGTCGACGGATCAGATGACCGTAAGGGATATGATTTCCCTGGGAAGATTCCCTTATACGGATATGTTAGGTAGACTCTCGGAAAGTGACAAGGATATTGTTGAGAAGTCAATTGCCAGAGTGGATTTGGAGAGTATTTCTGATAAAATCTATAACGATCTTAGCGATGGGCAAAAGCAAAGAGCCCTCCTGGCACGAGCTATTTCTCAGGAACCAAAACTTCTTCTCCTGGATGAACCCACATCATATCTGGATATTTATCATAAGATGAAGTTTATCGACATACTAAGGAGTTTGGCTAGGGATAATAATGTGGGGATATTGATGTCGGTTCACGAACTTGAAATAGCCTTTGAAATATCCGATAGAATAGTTTGCTTGGGAAGTGACGGAAGAATAAAAGCCCTGGGGAAACCCAAAGATGTATTCTCCCACGGAATAGTAAAGGAATTATATAATCTGAATGAAGGTAGACTGGAGTCCATGTATGGCGGGTTCCTGGATGCCCTGAGTCAAAAGGAATAGAAACCAAGTCTAATAGACGACGCTTATTCTAATAGAAGACGCTTATAAGGACCAATTTATGGCGAAAGTAATGATGGTTCAAGGAACCATGTCCAATGCAGGAAAAAGTTTAATAGTTGCCGGACTTTGTAGAATCTTTAAAAGGGACGGATTTAAGGTTGCGCCATTTAAGTCGCAGAATATGGCGCTTAATTCCTTTGCGACTATAGAGGGATTGGAAATTGGGCGTGCTCAAGCCATGCAGGCTGAGGCCGCAGGTATCGAACCTTCTGTAAATATGAATCCGGTTTTATTAAAGCCAACCGGAGACAGCATGTCTCAGGTTATAGTGAATGGTAGGTCAATCGGTAATATGACTGCCAGAGAGTATTTCAAATACAAGCTTTCCTTAATTCCTGAAATAAATATAGCATTCAGAGAATTGAATGAAGAGTATGACATCATTGTAATTGAAGGTGCCGGCTCTCCTGCGGAAATCAATCTTAGAGAAAAAGATATAGTGAATATGGGCCTGGCTGATATGGTGGATGCTCCGGTTATTCTCCTGGGGGATATTGATAGGGGTGGTGTATTTGCTCAGCTTTATGGAACATATATGCTCCTGTCTGAAAGAGAAAAAGAATTGCTAAAAGGTGTTGTAATTAATAAATTCAGGGGAGATAAAACCCTATTGGATCCAGGCATAGAGATGATGAGTGATAAAATGCCTGTTCCCTTCGTGGGAGTTCTTCCCTATATGAGTTTAAACCTGGATGATGAGGATTCCCTTACATCAAGGTTCAATAAAAGAATTGCAAAAAAAATAGACATTGTTGGAATCAGGCTTCCCCGGATTTCTAACTTTACGGATTTGGATGTTTTCGAGCAATTTGATGACGTGTCAGTTAGATATATCGGTAATGTAGAATACTTAGGGAATCCGGATATGATTGTGATTCCGGGATCAAAGAATACCCTGGCTGATTTAAAATGGCTGAAGGATTCCGGTCTGGGAGATCTAATTAAAGACAAAGCATTAAAGGGTATTCCTATAATAGGTATCTGTGGTGGATATCAAATGCTTGGTGAATCTGTGGAGGATCCCTTAGGCGTAGAGGAAGGTGGAATGGAAGAGGGATTAAGTCTTCTTCCGGTTACCACCACATTGGCAGGGGAAAAGAAAACGGAACAGTTTGAAGGGATTTGTATGGATGCAGTAAACTCCGATTTCTTCGGGTTCCTACAGGAAGAAAATGTGCTGGGTTATGAGATACATATGGGGGAGACCTATTTGATTGATGATAGATTTTCAAAGAATGAAGAGAGGCATCCTCTTTTGGGATTTTCCGAGGCTAATATATGTGGCACCTATGTTCATGGGGTTTTTGATAGGGAAGGAATAGCCGGAAAAATTGTAGAATTGCTGGCAGAAAAAAAGGGACTTGTAGTTGACACATCCCATTCCCTGGGACGTAGAGCATATAAGGAAAAGGAATATGACAAACTGGCAGACATGATTCTGGATAATATGGATATGGAAGCAATCTACGGAATGCTTAGTGAAGCAAATGTAGATTGGAAATACTAAGTGTTAATTATGAAGGAATTAAAGTTTGGATTTACCACAGGAAGCTGTGCCGCTGCTGCAGCAAAGGCAGCTGCATATATGCTACTTTCCGGAAACATAAAAGAAAGAATAGGAATTGAAACTCCAAAGGGAATTATTTTTGATGCTGAAATATTGGAGATTCAGAGATCGGAAGACAGTGTGAAATGCGCAGTTAGAAAAGACGGTGGCGATGATCCCGATGTTACTACCGGCCTCCTGATTTTTGCAGAAGTGAAATATCGCGATCCTTCCAATTCCAATAATCCAATTACGATTACAGGTGGTGAAGGAATTGGAGTGGTCACTAAGCCCGGATTGGATCAACCGGTTGGTAACCATGCGATTAATTCTGTTCCAAGAGAGATGATAAGAAAAGAGGTTGGGGAAGTGTTGTCCCTATGGGGGAGTGGCAATGAAACCTTTGAGGGAGATATTTTGCTGGATGTAATTATTTCTGCCCCGGGGGGAGAAGAAATTGCAAAGAAAACCTTTAACCCAAGGCTTGGAATAGAAGGTGGAATCTCCATAATTGGAACCACAGGTATAGTTGAACCAATGAGTGTGGAGGCACTAATTGATACCATAAAAGTTGAACTGAGGCAGAAACGTGCAGAGGGAAATGAGGTTGTTTCTGTAGCTCCTGGTGCCTATGGTCTAAAGTTCATGTTAGATACATATGGATTCGATTTGGACAGAAGTGTAAAATGCAGCAATTATATAGGTGCCACCTGTGATGAAATAATTAGACTGGGATTTAAGAAAATGTTGCTGGTTGGACATGCAGGAAAACTGGTCAAAATTGCCGGTGGTATTATGAATACTCATTCTCATGAGGCGGATTCGCGAATGGAAATAATAGCCGCATCTGCATTGCGGGAGGGGGCCTCTAAAGAAGTGTTGCAGAAGATTCTTGATTCAAATACGACAGAGGAAGCCTTTGGTTATTTGGATGAGGAAGGACTATTGGACAGGGTTTCCTCCAGATTGGTAAGTCGTATTATCTATTATCTGGATAAGAGATTAGGAGGCGACATAAAGGTCCAGTGCATAATGTTTGTTAATGACAAGGGAATCCTGGGGATTAGTCCGGGAGCCAAGGACCTTATTGAGGACATTAAGACACAGTGGAAAAATGAAAAGGAAATACAAAAGGAAATACAAATATGAATAAAGCAAAGGTTTATTTTGTAGGTGCAGGCCCAGGTGCAGTAGATTTAATAACAATTAGAGGAAGGTCATTAATAGAAAAGGCTGATATGATAATCTATGCGGGTTCTTTGGTTAATCCTGAATTGTTGGATTATGCCAGGTTGGATGCAGAGATTTTCGACAGCGCCAAAATGAATTTGGATGAAGTAATTGCCAAGTACCGTGAAGCAAAGGAAAGAGGATTAATGGTGGTACGGCTTCATACAGGAGATCCAAGTGTATATGGTGCTGTAAAAGAGCAGATGGACGCCCTTGATGAAATGGGAGTTGAGTATGAATCGTGTCCTGGAGTAAGTGCATGTTTTGGAGCATCATCTGCCCTTGACCTGGAGTATACCCTTCCGGGGATTTCTCAATCTTTGATTATCACTCGCATGGCGGGACGTACGGATGTCCCTGAATCGGAGAGTATTGAGAGCTTTGCTGCACATCATGCTTCAATGGCCATCTACCTAAGTGCTGGGAATATAAAGGAGTTATCGGAAAGATTGATGGCAGGTGGTTATTCTCCGAATACGCCGGCAGCATTAGTGTATAAAGCAACCTGGCCCGAGGAGAAAAAGGTGATTAGTACACTCTTTGAACTACCTTGCATAGCTGAGCAGAATGGAATTACCAAAACCGCACTAATACTGGTGGGAGATGCTATAGGTGCCAAGGATTACGAAAAATCCAAACTTTATGATAAGACTTTTTCCACAGAATTTCGTGACGCCAAATAGATTATAATTATTAACGATGAAGATATGGTTGCTGATTTGAATAATAAAGAAAAAAGAAACGATAAGACTACAATAATAAGAATCTGCTATTTTACGGATAAGGGGGAAGATTTAGCCAAAAGAATAGTAGATGAACTGGCCTATAGATTTGTTCCGTATAAAAGGGGGACTCCTATTATGGAGTTTTGCCAGGAGGCTTTTCAAGAAAAAACACCCTTGGTATTTATCGGTGCTGTGGGTATCGCTGTTAGGACTATTTCTCCATTTGTAAAAGACAAATTGCAGGATCCTCCGATTATTGTGATTGATGAACTTGGAATCCACGTGATTCCTATTCTGTCAGGTCACTATGGAGGTGCCAATGAGCTGTCTGTAGAAATCGCTGAAGCTATTGATGGAATTCCTATCATTACAACGGCAACAGACATTAATAATGCTTTCTCTGTAGATGTGTTTGCAAGGGAAAAGAATCTGAGAATAATTAATAGAGAAGGAATTGCAAAAGTTTCAACCAAAGCCCTGACAGGGAAGCCCATAACCATATCGGTTAAACATTATCCACCAAAGGAGAATGTAGATGTAATTGTAACTGATGATGTTTCGGATTGCGGAAAATCAAAATTGGCATTGTCTTTCATAGACTCCGGAATGGTAATGGGAATTGGTTGCAGGCGTGGAAAAAGCTATGAGGAATTAAGAGCCTTTATGGAAGAGGTCTTAGAGGAGAACAATATCCATATCAAAGACATCATGGCTATAGCCACAATAGATATCAAGGAGAGTGAAGAGGGGATAGTAAAGCTATCAAGGGAATTATCCCTTCCCCTGATTACCTTCGACTCGGAAACGCTTCAGGAAACAGAGGGTGATTATTCTTCTTCGGATTTTGTGAGAGATAAAACCGGCGTCGACAATGTTTGTGAAAGAGCTGCTGTTGCAGCCCTAGGCGGCGGACGCCTCTTGGTGAAAAAGATTGCAAAGGATGGGATGACCATTGCGGTTGCCCTTGGTTATTAGTGTAGGACAGTAGAGGAACATTAACAAATGAGTGATATAAGAACAATAAGCATTGTTGGAATGGGTCCAGGCTGGGAAGAGGGAATGACCTTTGAGGCCGAGAGGGCATTGAATGATAGTGACGTAATAATTGGATATACCGTCTACCTGGATTTACTAAAAGACAAATATGGTGATAAAGAAATGCTATCCACACCGATGAAACAGGAAGTGGACAGATGTCGCATGTGCTTTGATGAAGCTTTGAAGGGAAAAAAAGTTGCCATGGTTTGTAGCGGTGATGCGGGAATATACGGAATGGCATCAATCATGTATGAGATATCTGAGGAATACGATGGGAACTGGAACCTTGTAGTTATACCCGGTATTACAGCTGCAACAAGTGGTGCGGCGATTCTTGGAGCACCCTTAAATCATGACTTTGTGGTAATTAGTCTAAGTGACTTGCTTACACCCTTGGAAACAATTGAGAAAAGGCTTAGAGCTGCTGCAGAGGGTGATTTTGCAATAGCTATATATAATCCTTCCAGCAAGAAGCGGCATGATTATTTACAGAAAGCCTGTGGGATATTGATGGAAGTTATAGAGGAAGAGCGTCCCTGTGGTTATGTAAAAAATATTGGCAGGGAAGGAATGTCGTACAAAGTATGTAATATAAAAGAACTCGCCAATGAAGAAGTGGATATGTTTACAACTGTCTTTATTGGGAATTCGCAAACGAGAATCATTGATGGAAAATTGGTTACTCCCAGGGGCTATAGAAAATGAGAATAATAGTTTTTGGTGGAACAACTGAAGGCAGAAAGCTATCTGAGGGATTTGCGGAAGCGGGGATTAATCACATTGTTTCCGTTGCCACGGATTATGGTGAGGAAGTCCTTCAGGAGAATCCGCTGGTATCCGTGCATCAAGGTCGATTGGACGAGAATGAAATGAAAGAATTCATTCTGGAAAATGGGGATTTGGTGTTTGATGCAACGCATCCCTATGCCAATCTCGTTACGGAAAATATACGTAAGGCATGCGAGGAAACCGGAAGGGAATATGTGAGAATAATTCGCGATAGTCATGCTCTCCTGGACAGTCAGGATGATGTTTTAGCTACGTATGGCGAAGACCTGCATAAGCTTAGATTCTTTGATGATACTGAATCCTGTGTCGAAGCGCTTAAATCCTTTGATGGGAATGTTCTTTTGACCACAGGAAGCAAAGATCTTAAAAGGTATATCGGTATTAACAATCTATATGTCAGAGTTCTTCCTTCCGAAGAGAGCATCAGGCTATGTGAGGAGGCAGGAATAAAAAGAGATCACATAATTGCCATGCAGGGACCCTTTACCTTGGATTTGAACAAAGCTCTGATTTCACAGTTTGGAATTGACTTAATGGTAACTAAGGAAAGCGGTAGTACGGGAGGCTATCCGGAGAAGATACAAGCCGCTCTTGAAAAAAATATTTCGGTTTATGTGATAGGTAGACCAACTACTGAACAAGGGATGTCCGTAGTGGATGCGCTGGAGAAATACTGCGGGAAGAAGGATTGCGCTCATGGAGAACCGACCTGTAATTGCAAAATCTTCTTGATTGGGATTGGACCTGGGGATGAAGATTACTTAACAATCAGGGCAAGTAATGCAATTCAATCTTCTGATATTGTATTTGGGGCTAAGAGGATGATTAGTCCTTATAGTAAAACCAAGGAAACTCTTCCATTCTATTTAGCAAGGGATGTGCTTCCGGTGATTCTGGACAGGAAGCCAAAACAGGTCGCAGTACTGTTTAGCGGTGATAGCGGATTCTATAGCGGTGCGGAAAAAATGAGATATGCACTGGAAGAAGGTCTTTTGGAGTATGCTGACAACGATTTTACCTTTGATATTGAAATTGTTCCTGGAATATCCTCTGTATCATTCTTTGCCTCAAGAATCGGAATTGGTTATTCGGACTCGGTTATAACCAGCATACATGGAAGGTCCGGGAATAAGGAGTATATGGACAAACTGCTTGAGGATATTGAAAAGAATGAGAAAGTATTTACCCTTCTTTCAGGTAAAGAAGATGTTGGGTTAATAATCGAAGAGCTAAGGAAAAAGGCGGCTCGTGAGGGGAAAAAGTATAAAGTGATTTTGGGCTACGAACTGTCATATCCAAAGGAAACTATAACAGAACTTATAGCAGGTGACCGGGATAGCACAGATATCAGTTTAAATGAATTGCCGGAAGGTCTATACGTTTCGTTAATAATGAGTATTTCCTAAATGAATTGTGTGGAATTATAATTGATTATAGCAAAGGGATGAAATGATGTTGGATAGCGATAATAAACTTATATTTCCTATAATAAAAGATGATGAATTCGAAAGAGATAAGGTGCCCATGACCAAGTCCTCCGTCAGGCATCTAAGCATAATAAGATTGGGCCTTACCAATGATTCTGTTCTCTATGATATTGGGAGCGGAACTGGTTCCATTGCCATAGAGGCGGCAGGATTATCCCATAACATCAAGGTAATAGCCATTGAAAAAAAGGAAGAAGCAATCTCTCTTATAGAAAAGAATAAGGTTAAATTTAATAGAGATAATGTACATATAGTTTCCGGAACTGCGCCGGGAATTATGAAGGACGATGATACATTGCCGGTTCCCACCCATGCCTTTATTGGCGGTAGTAGCGGCAATATGAGAGACATCATGGAATGTCTTTATAATAAGAATCCGCGGATTAAAATTGTTTGCAATGCCATTAGTTTAGAAACGGTTTCGGAATTAACCTCATTGATAAAGGAATACGAAGAAGACTGCAGAATAGAGGATTTGATAATTGAAGGAGTAAGTGTTAGCAGAAGCAAATCCATAGGCAATTATCATATGATGATGGGAGAAAATCCTGTCTATATTGTTTCCTTTAGTTTCAGGGGATAAATATGGGTACGATAGAAAAATCCAACAGAATAAAAAGAGTAATGATTGCTGCCCCAGGAAGTGGCAGTGGCAAGACTCTATTTACGTGTGGTTTCCTTAACCTTTTAAACAATATGGATGAAACAAAGGGGAAGGTAAGGGCTTTTAAATGCGGGCCTGATTATATTGATCCTATGTTTCACAGGCAGGTGATAGGTGTGCCCAGTGAGAACCTAGATAGTTTTTTCTTAAAAGAGGATGACCTAAAAAGATTCTTTGTTGAAGAAGCAGGGGAACACTCGGTTATAGAAGGAGTTATGGGAATCTATGATGGCATATCCCTTGATGGTGTTTTCCCGGGAAAAGGATCCTGCTACGAAATTGCAGATATTACAGGAACACCAATTATTCTATTGATTGATTGCAAAGGTATATATACGACGTTGTTGTCTTTAATAAAGGGGATTCTGTTAGATGATAGAAAGAATCTCATAAAAGGTATTATCCTTAACAGAGCTGGTAGGGCATATTATGAAACCATGGCTCCGGCCATAGAAAAAATGATTGCTGAGATGGAAAAATCCACAAGGGTTTTGGGATTTCTTCCGTTTAACAAGAATATAAATCTTGAAAGCAGACATTTGGGCCTAAAACTTCCCCATGAAATAGAAGAACTAAAAAAACAGCTGGATACTGCAAGCCACATGATTAGAGAGAATTGCGATCTTGATTCTATCATTGAAATAATGAGGAATGGGGATAGTATATTAAACCGGGAACCTTTGGAAAACAAGCATGACAATCTGAACTCAGACAATGCGCAATCCCTTGGGGAAAGGCTTAGAATTGCAGTTGCCAGAGATGAGGCTTTTTGTTTCTACTATGAGGAGAACATTAGACAGTTACAACATCAAGGAATAGATATAGTGGAATTTTCGCCTCTTCATGATAATAAGCTCCCTGAAAATGTGCAGGGAATCTTGCTGGGAGGAGGCTATCCCGAATTATTTGCCAAAGAGCTCTGTGGGAATAAAAGCATGTTGGAGTCAATTCGGCATGCAATTAATGGCGGGATGCCCAGTTTGGCAGAGTGTGGAGGCTTTATGTTTTTGATGGAGTGCATGGAGGGTTCAGATGGATCTATGTATCCAATGGTAGGTGTGATTCCCGGGGAATCAAGGAATACAGGCAGTCTATCAAGGTTTGGTTACATTGATATAAAAAATGCCAGTGCTTCTAAGGATAAGAATAAAAGGGAAGATCTATTGGAATGGGGAACCACCATAAAGGCTCACGAGTTTCATTATTACGATTCTACCAATAATGGAGATGATTGTATAGCGACGAAGGCCAGAGGAAATGTTTCTTGGGATTGTATTCACATGGGTGATGACCACCTTTGGGGATATCCTCATTTATATTATGCATCCCTTCCGAACTTTGTGGTAAGATTTAAAGAAGCAATGAAAGCGTATAAAGACGCATAAAGACAAAAGGGGAATAGGCAGTTATTTTTTTTTATTGATGGAAATGGATAAGCATGGCGGAAATATTTATGAATATCCAAATATAAAGGTGGATTTCTCTACAAATCTATCTCCTCTTGGGATGCCTGAAGAAATAAAAAAATCCATTATTGATTCTATTTCTGAATATGAAGTATATCCGGATACTAAGCAGCGCAAATTGAGAGAAAGAATTGGCTGCTTTTATAATTCCAAATTTAAGAATGAAATCTCTGATGAGATTCAGTTAGCCCAAATTGTATGCGGAAGTGGTGCGGCGGATTTGATTTTTAGAATACCGGAGGTTATAAAGACCAGGGGCGGTTCTCGCTGTGCATTGATTGTTGCGCCTGCATTCTCTGAATATGAGGAGTCCCTTAATAAGTCCGACTTCGATATTGAATTCTATTATACGAGAAAAGAGAAAGGGTTTAAGGTTGAAGGGGATTTAATTGATAGAGTTTTAGATGGGGATTACGATTTGGTATTTATTTGTAATCCCGCAAATCCTACCGGAGTACTTGTGGAGAATTCAATTCTGAAAAGGCTGCTGGAGGCTTGTGAATCCAAAGCAACCTACTTGGTGGTGGATGAATGCTTTCTGGAATTGACCGATGTAGAAAAGGAAATGACATTAATCCCATATATTCATTCCCATAAACACCTGATGGTACTTCGTTCTTTCACTAAAACATATGCTATGGCCGGACTTAGACTCGGCTATATTATGTGCGGAGATCATGATATAGCGGAATTGCTTTTGGAAAGCGGGCAGCCCTGGGCAGTATCCAAACCGGCAGAAATAGCGGGCCTTGCGGCATTGGAAGTAGGAGAAAAAAGTGATAGAGGTATTGAATCTTATTTGGACAAAAACAGGAGGCTCCTTGGAGAAGAAAGAAGCAAATTATATTTCAGTCTAAAGGAAATGGGATTGGAAGTCCTGGAGCCTTCCGCTAATTATATATTCTTTTTCGGTCCCTATGGACTTGATGATGGACTGAGAAACAGGGGATTTCTAATTCGCAATTGCGAGAACTACGAAGGCATATCTTTACCAAATGGCATGGGAGCCTATCGCATTGCCATTAGATTGCCAGATGAAAACGAGCTTTTGATGGAGGCTATTCGTGAAAGCCTTTGATTTGTTTTTTGATATACCCTTAGTGATGTTTGTTGGTTTTATTCTGGATCTGTTTCTTGGTGATCCTGAAGTTATTCCGCACCCGATTGTTTTAATCGGAAAACTCGTTTCTTCTGTTGAATCAATAATAAGAAAGGTGGTTCCTGGAAACAGGTTAGGGGAATTATTTGGTGGTGCAGTTCTGGGTATAGTAGTTATAGCTATTTCTTTTTTAATTCCCTTTGTGGTTTTACTTCTGGTTAAAAAAATGCTTCCCGGGATAATAGGAAGAACTATTCGACTGGCTATTGAAATCTTTTGGTGTTTTCAAATATTGTCAGCAAGAACCTTGGCGAAGGAAGCCAATATGGTGTATGAAAAAGTACAGGCGGGTGATCTTAGCGGTGCCAGAAATCAGGTTGCCAGAATTGTTGGTAGGGATACAAAAAAACTAAGTTTGGAAGAAGTCACAAAAGCCTGTATTGAAACTGTGGCGGAAAGTACTTCGGATGGAGTGGTGGCCCCTCTTTTTTACATAGCTATAGGCGGAGTGCCATTTGGTTTTCTGTATAAGGCTGTAAACACGTTGGATTCCATGGTTGGCTACAGAAATGATAGGTATAGATATTTAGGCACATTCTCAGCCAGATTGGACGATTTACTAAACTTCATTCCTTCCAGAATCACTGCGTTGGCGGGCATTCTAGCCGCATACCTGTTGGGAATGGACGGAAAGAATGCGTATCACATGTGGAGAAGAGATAGGCTAAAGCATCTTAGCCCCAACAGTGGTAACCCTGAATCTGCCTGGGCAGGTGCCCTTGATATTCAATTGGGAGGGGATGCATATTATTTTGGCGAAAAATATGAAAAGGCTACTTTAGGCGATCCGATTGAAATGCCTGAAGCAAGGGATATAAAAAAGGCTGTGGCATTAATGTATGCCACATCTGCCATCTGTCTTCTGCTGTTTGTGGGGTTTTCTATAGCGTTTAGAACTATTATCTAAAGGCCACACTGATTATTAAATTATCTATTATCTCTGTTTTGATTCTATAGGATGAAAGGACGGATTGAATCTCCTTCCTGGGAGTGGAGAGCCCACGCCCATCTGCCTTTAAAGATGCTTCTAAACGAGTCCAGAATACTGTGAAGCTCTCATCCATCCCGGCTTCGTTATTAGGGTCAAGCTTTGCCAAAGACGCATATAATTCTTCGCGAAATTCATTTGGGAAAAATCTTTTAACTACTTTTTCATTGTATTTCCGTATGTGCTCAATATCTATTCCAATGCTTGAATTGGATACAGCCAATGCTGTTGTGGATTTGGAATGGGAAATGCTAATCTGCGTTGGCCTTTCATTTGTATGATGATTAATTAGATGTATTTTTCCGTGGGGAGCAATGTGGAATTGAGAATCATCCCGGATATCCAATTCTCTATATAATAAGATTGCGCTTCCCATAGCCTGCTTTTTATGCAGTTCTGATGCTGAGTCCTGATATCGCTCCACATAATGCTTGGGGAAATTAGCAAGTAAATCATCGGAAGGTGGGTAAAAACAACTTTTATCTGCCTCCCATAGATATACTTTGATTCCGTCATTTATAATAATTTCCTTAATATCCTTATCCATGTCTGTAGTATATCATATTCGCAGGAGAAATATGGCTAAGAAATTATTAGAATTCTTAATCAAAGCAAAACGGCCACTCTGAATCGTGGTCGTTTCTCGTCTAGGTCTAGTCGAACCATACTTCGACGGCAAAAGCCTCTATAGAAGTAGGTGTTCGGATTGACCCCTCGTGGTGGAGTGTAAGAGGATCGAACTCTCGACCTCCAGATTGCGAACCTGGCGCTCTCCCAGCTGAGCTAACACCCCGTATGCAGGAAAATTATAATGCATTTCTGTCAATATAGCAACGTCTTAAACAATATTATTTTTGATTAATTAATTTGATTAGTTAATCTAATTTTACAAAACATAATGTCGTAGATATTGATGCGCTTGTGGCACGGACTCTAGGCACGGACTCTAAGGAAGGACTCTAAGGAAGGACTCTTGGCAAAGACGCTGGGCAAGGACTCTTAATGTAGGAAAAATGAAAATATGCAAAAAGGTCATGGAGTTTGGTATAATGTTGAAAACAAACGGATAATGAAAGGAAATGTAATGAGTGCAAAGAAGAAGGAGATTAAGTTTATCTCCTGGAATGTAAATGGTCTACGGGCTGTATTGAAAAAGGGATTTGAAGAATCCATGAATGCTCTGGATGCGGACTTCATTTGTATACAGGAGACAAAGATGCAGGAAGGACAGGCAGCACCTGACTTTCCTGAATATATGGAATACTATAGCTATGCGGAGAAGAAGGGTTATTCCGGAACAGCCATATTTACGAAGCATGAACCCATGTCTGTTTCATATAATATACCCGGTCATGATGATGAAGGTAGAGCCGTTCAATTGGAATACGAGGATTTCTATCTTATATGCGTTTATGTCCCTAACGCCCGACTTTCCCCTAAAGAATATGAAGAGGAAAAGCGACGTGCAGAAAAAAAGGGTGAACCTGTACAGGATTTTGATGAAGCAATGGTGCGTTTCAATTATCGCCTAAAGTGGGAGGACGACTTCCGTAAACATGTATCAAAACTATCAAAGAAGAAACATGTTGTAATATGCGGAGACATGAATGTGGCTCATCAGGAAATAGATTTAAAGAATGCAAAGACAAACGTTGGATATTGCGGTTTCACAAATGAGGAAAGAGAAAAATTCACAAAGCTGTTAAAGGCGGGATTTGTTGATACCTTTAGAGAATTGCATCCGGATGAAGAGGGGGCTTACAGTTGGTGGTCCTATCGTTTCCAGGCTAGAGAGAAAAATGCCGGGTGGCGTATTGACTATTTCTTGGTGGACGAGGGACTAAAGGAAGCTATCAAAGATGCCTCCATTCATCCTGAGATTTATGGCAGTGATCATTGCCCTGTGGAACTTGTGCTCAGCATCTAGCATACGTTTGAATATGAAGGCTTAATCCGTGCATAAATGGCGGATATATGATAAAATGATTGATAAATCAATACTAATTATTGCGGAGGATATATGAAAATAAAATACAAAACCGACCCCAAGGGTAAATTCAGACAGAAGACTGTAAAGCCGGGTATTACGGTTGCTGAATTTCTGGACGTTATAAAGGATAATTTGAAATACGATGTATATGCGGCTAGAATTAATCAAAAGATTGATTCTCTTGATACAGTTCTCAGCACAGATTCGGAGTTGGAACTATTAGATATAAGAACGCAGGTATCTAAACTCATTTACCAAAACAGCCTTAACCTGATATATATCAGAGCGGTTGATGATGTGCTACCGGGTTGTGCAGTAGAAATAGAAACTGCACTAAGCAAGGGCATATACACATTAATCAGTAGAAATGGGAAAACGATTAATGTCAGTGAAAAGAAAATAGACGAAATACAAAAGAGAATGGAGCAGCTGGTGGAGGCTGATCTTCCCTTTAATAGAGAAGTGGTTTCTAGGGAAACAGCTATTGAATTCCTAAAAGCCAACAATAGGGAAGAAAGAATGGACCTGTTGGAATCCGTGCCAAATATGGATAAGGTGAAATTCTATTCTCTGGATGGATACAAAGATTCATTCTATGGAAGCATGGTTCCATCCACAGGTTATATAAAGAAGTTCAAGGTGACCAAATACAGAAAGGGCATTCTTCTTCGCTTCCCACACCCCGATAATCCAAATGCCATTCCGGAAATGGTGGATGAGGTGAAACTCTTTGGTGCCTATTTAGAGCAGTCTAAATGGGATGAGTTATTGGGTGTAAAGTATGTGGCCGAACTCAACCATAAAATTGAAAAAGGTGAATTCGAGGAATTGGTTCAACTCTCCGAGGCACTCCATGAGAAGAAGGTTGCCCAAATTGCCGACATGATTAAGAAGGGCCAAAAGAGAATGATTCTGATTGCAGGACCATCTTCTTCCGGAAAAACCACATTTGCAAGAAGGCTATGTGTTCAGCTGAGAGTAGTAGGATTGAACCCTCTTTATATGGGGACTGATGACTATTTCGTTGAGAGGGGAGAAACACCACTGGATGAACATGGGGAACCTGATTATGAGAACCTCAATGCTGTAGATGTTAAGCTGTTTAATAGTAATATGAATGACCTGTTGGCGGGTAAGGAAGTGGATCTGCCCACATTCAATTTCATGACCGGCCAAAAGGAATACGGAAGCCGTATAACTAAAATTGAGCCAGGGCAGCCCATCGTAATTGAAGGCATCCATGGATTGAATGACAATTTGACCAAATTCATTCCGAAGGAAGAAAAATTTAAAATCTATATCAGTCCTTTAACTCAGCTTAATATTGACAGACATAATAGAATATCCGCAACGGATGAGAGGATGCTTCGCCGTATGGTTCGTGACTATCAATTCCGTGGACATTCCGCAAAGGATACCATCAGCGGATGGCCTAAGGTAAGAGCAGGAGAGGATGTTAACATCTTCCCTTATAGCGATGAAGCTGATGTGCTCTTTAATTCATATCATGTTTATGAAATCGCTGTTCTTAAAAAGTATGCAGAACCGCTATTAGAGGCAATCAAACCTGATGAACCTGAATACGTGGATGCCCGTAGAATGCTGAGATTTTTAAGGTTCTTCCAATCAATAGAAGATGATTCAATGATTGTTAACAATTCAATCATAAGAGAATTCATTGGTGGAAGTGTTTTCGTAAAGTAGTGTTTTGAAGAATGGAATTCAATTAACAGAATTCTGTTAAAGATTAACGATGAAGGTAGAGCCCTGATGGAGGGAGCTTTCCAGGGAAACTGAGCCTCCATGAGCTTCTGCAATCCACTTAACCATGGATAGACCTAGACCAAAGCCCTGAGATCCCAGGCTTTGGTCTTTTTTAATAACACGAGAACTGTCAGCCTTAAAGAGGCGATCAAAGACCTTATCCACCTGTTTTTCAGAAATACCTATTCCGTTATCGGAAACGCTAATTGCCGGATGCCCGTCTTCCTCTTTGGAAAGAGTAAGTTTCACAGTCATAGGATCCTTGTTTGTGTCACGGTATTTGATTGCATTATCCACTAGATTAATCAGCATTCGCATAAGCAATGTTTCATCACCCTGATATTCTATTCCATCCTGAACTTCTGCGGTTAGTTGAACGTTGGAATTGGCGGCAACAGGTGTCAT
>CACXFN010000155.1 GCA_902766915.1 uncultured Eubacteriales bacterium | reverse complement strand
GTACCCTGACCTGTTGCTACAACCGGGTCGTTGAATGGATGAATGAAGGTATATCCTTCCTTTTCCGCAAGCTCTGCGGCATATTTGGCAGACTCATCGTATACATCCCCATATAGCACTACTTCTGCGCCATAACTCTTGGTTCTGTTCACCTTAATGAGGGGCGTGGTAGTAGGCATAACGATGGTAGCCTTGCATCCATAGGACTTGGCAGCATGGGCGACACCCTGGGCGTGGTTACCGGCAGATGCTGCAATAAGCCCTCTACTTCTATCCTCATCTGTCAGGGTGCTGATCTTATAAAAGGCTCCCCTTATCTTATATGCACCTGTTTTTTGCATATTTTCAGGTTTTAAGAAAACCTTGTTTCCGGATTGTTCAGAAAAGAAATCGCTGGGGATTAGATTGGTGTCCCTGGTTACTCTCTGTACAACTTCCGCTGCTTTTTCAAAATCCTTTAAGTTCATTTTCTCACTCTATAATCTATACTTTATTAATCTGTTTACGTCTTTATTCCATGACTGCGCCTTTGTTTGATGGACCAACCAGTCTGGCATATCGGGATAGCCATCCGGTTTTTACCTTCGGTTCCTTGGGTGTCCACGCTGCACGTCTCTTTTCCATTTCTTCAGCTGTTACATCTACTGATATGCTGTAGTTTGGAATGTCGATATTAATTATATCTCCTTCCTGAATCAGTCCGATTTCACCGCCTGCAGCCGCTTCCGGACATACGTGACCGATTGATGCGCCGCGGCTTGCTCCGCTGAATCTTCCGTCTGTTATGAGAGCAACGGATTTATCCAATCCCATTCCGGCAAGTGCGCTGGTTGGATTAAGCATCTCTCTCATTCCCGGGCCACCCTTTGGTCCTTCGTATCGAATTACCACTACATCTCCCGGATTTATTTTCCCGTCATATATGGACTTTATGGCATCATCCTCGCTATCAAAGGCTCTGGCAGGTCCGGAGTGAACCAACATCTCAGGAGCAACTGCACTTCTCTTTACGACGCAGCCGCCCGTCGCGATATTTCCAAAGAGTGCAGCCAGGCCGCCTGTCTCTGTAAATGGTTCTTCTATAGGTCTAATTGAACTTGTATCCTTATTGGTTTTCCCTTTGATGTTTTCACCTACTGTTTCACCTGTCACAGTGATTAGGGATGTGTCGATTAATCCTTTCTTATCCAGCTCGTTAAAGACTGCAGGGATTCCTCCCGCTCTATCCAGGTCATGCATATGTGTTCCGCCGGCAGGAGCCAGATGACAGAGGTTTGGAACCTTGCTGCTGATTTCATTAAAGAGATTAAGGTCAACGGGAACACCTGCTTCATTGGCTATAGCCAGGAGATGAAGAACCGTATTTGTGGAGCATCCCAGCGCCATATCGCAAGCCAGAGCATTTCTGATTGACTTCTCCGTGATTATATCTCTTGGCTTTATATCCTTCTCAACCAGATGCATAATTGCCATTCCGGCATTCTTGGCAAGCATGGTTCTCTTTCCTGTTATGGCAGGAACCGTGCCGTTTCCGGGGAGAGCAATTCCTATGGCTTCCGTCAGGCAGTTCATGCTGTTTGCTGTATACATACCTGAGCAGGATCCGCATCCCGGGCAAACGTTTTGCTCGATTTCCAGGAGCTTTTCATCATCGATTATTCCGGCCTTTCTGGCACCAACTGCCTCGAAGATCTTTGATAGAGATACTTCTTCATTATCCACGATTCCGCTCATCATGGGTCCCCCGGAGCAGACGATTGTAGGTATATTGATTCTGCATGCTCCCATCAGCATTCCGGGTACAATCTTATCGCAGTTGGGAACCAGGACCATGCCGTCGAACTGATGACCAACAGCCATAGACTCTACTCCATCTGCTATGAGCTCGCGGCTGGGAAGTGAATACCTCATTCCTTCGTGTCCCATAGCTATTCCGTCGCAGACTCCGATGGCGGGAACCATAACGGGAGTACCACCTGCCATTCGAATTCCGGCTTTAACGGCATCCACGATTTTATCCAAATGAATGTGACCTGGAACTATTTCGCTATGGGCTGAAACAACTGCAATTAAAGGTCTTTCCAGCTCCTCCTTGGTATATCCCATGGCATAGAAGAGACTCCTCATTGGAGCGCGTTCTATACCTTTGGTTACATTGTCGCTTATCTTACTCATGCCTTCACCTTTCTATTACTCTATTAATTAGTTGATTAGTTACTCTATTGATTAGTTGATTAGATTTTACAACAAATCCGAAAAGAAATCCGAAAGCCGGGAATAATCCCGGCTCCTTCTCTCCTTATTTATCCTGGAGCCAGCTCATCATGGCTCTCAGTTCTTCACCTGTTTTGCATAGCTGATGGCTTGCCTCCTTGGCTCTGGACGCAAGGAATTTTGCCTTACCGCCTGCATTGAATTCCTGTATAAATTCGCTGGCAAAGGTGCCGTCCTGGATCTCGGACAAAACTTCCTGCATAGCTTCTTTTACTTCCCATCCGATTACTCTCTTGCCGCGGCTATAGTCACCGTATTCGGCAGTATTGGAGATTGAATATCTCATGAATTCGAATCCGCCGGAATTGATGAGGTCAACAATAAGCTTCATCTCATGGATACATTCGAAATATGCCATTTCAGGTTCATATCCGGCTTCAACCAGGGTTTCGAATCCCGCCTTCATGAGTTCGCATACGCCTCCGCAGAGTACTGCCTGTTCACCGAACAGGTCTGTTTCTGTTTCTTCTTTAAATGTTGTTTCCAGGATTCCTGCGCG
>CACXFN010000154.1 GCA_902766915.1 uncultured Eubacteriales bacterium | reverse complement strand
TGATGCCCGGGACTTCGGTGGTAATTCTCTCTGTAAGTCTCTGAACAAAGGGCCAATCAAGCTCTGCGGGCTCTGCGGTCATGGCGTCGATTGTGTTAACCGCACGGATTACGCAAGGCCATTCAAATGTTCTCTTGCCATCACGGATTCCTGTTGATTTGAAATCAGGAACTATGGTGAAAAACTGCCATACGTCATTATCCAATCCATCTTTAGCGAATTCTTCTCTAAGAATTGCGTCGGATTCGCGAAGAGCTTCCAGGCGGTCACGGGTAATTGCTCCCGGGCAGCGAACCCCGAGTCCCGGTCCCGGGAATGGTTGTCTAAATACCATTGTGTCAGGAAGTCCAAGGGCAAGACCTACCTGTCTAACTTCGTCCTTAAAGAGAATCTTCACAGGTTCTACTAATTCAAATTGCAGGTCTTCAGGAAGTCCTCCCGCATTATGGTGGGACATTATTCCATCTTCACTTTCCAAAATATCCGGCCAGATGGTTCCCTGTGCCAAGAACTCAACTCCCTCAAGTTTACGGGCTTCATCAGCAAAAACATCAATGAACTCGCTGCCAATAATCATTCTCTTCTCTTCCGGGTCTGTAACCCCAGCAAGCTTATCCAAGAATCTATCTACTGCATCCACATAAACCAGATTAGCACCCAGTTCCTTACCAAAGACCTCAATAACTTGTTCGGGCTCCCCTTTCCTCAAGAGTCCATGATTAACATGAACGCAGGTCAGCTGATTTCCAATGGCCTTTATCAAAAGTGCCGCAACCACTGAGCTGTCAACGCCTCCGGAAAGAGCAAGAAGAACCTTCTTGTCTCCTACCTGCTCCTTGATGGCTTCTACCTGCTCCTCAATAAATCTATGGGCTAGTTCTCTGGTCGTTATTCTTTCAAAATCTTCCGGACGTCTGTCGTAAATCATATATTCCTCCATTTACTGCAGTAGAAAAACAAACTTGCCACATGATTAACACATGGCAAGCGTACTTTTAGTTGGTATAATTATCAAAGTATCCCTGTATGAACACTATGGGTGTTCCCTTGTCTCCAGAACCTGATGTCAGGTCGCATAGAGAACCGATAAGATCCGTAAGCTGTCTTGGGGTTGTTCCCTCGGAAGCCATGTTTCCAACCAGGTCAGCGTCTTTGCTCTTAATGCTATCGGATATTGCAACCTTAAGTTCCTCGCCGGATAGATGAGCAAAATCATTATCAGCCAAGTATTTCAGTTTAAGTTCATTAGGTGTTCCGCGAAGTCCATCTGTGAAAGCCGGAGACACAACCGGGTCAGCCAGTTCCCAAATCTTTCCCTGGGGATCCTTAAAGGCGCCATCGCCATACACCATAACCTCTATATGCTTTCCTGTGGCTACGTGGAGTTTCTTTGCTATATCGTTAACCAAATCCGTCGGGTCATGAGGGAAGAGCTTTACCACGTCCTCAGTGCTCTTATTGGATCCCAGGAGTCCATACTGTGCGTTGAATCCGCTCTTGCTTCCATCTTCCCTCTCAATTTCAGCATTGAGAATATCATCAAGACCACAAACAACCTCTGCGCCTGCGGCCTTAAGTAGCCTTTTGGAGCGTGCACGGGTATGAATATCGCAGGTGAGCACCTTCTTTGTATAATCAAGAATTGCTGTTGCGTGATTTGCAAAAATGATTTCAACTTCTGCACCTGCTTCCCTTATAATGTCACCATAATAAGAAACATAATCAACTCCGGTAAAAGGATGGGGATTGGAACCAAAGAGCTGGCGATACTTTTCCAGGCTAAGAACATCGGTATATGGATCCACACCCGCTTCATCCAGTTTATCCAACGTAACCAGCTCATTACCCACCTCGTCGGAAGGGTAGCTTAGCTGCAGAACGATTTTCTTTGCTCCCATGGCTATGCCACGAAGGCAAATAGCGAAGCGGTTACGAGATAAAATCGGAAGAATTACACCGACTGTACCGTCTCCTCCACTTCCAGTTCCCAGTTTTTCATTGACGTCTTTTGCAATATCATAAACAGTAGCATAATTTCCCTGAGCTCTGGCAACAATTGATTCGGTAATGGCAACAATGTCCTTATCGTGGAACTTAAATCCCCATTCATCATTATTAGATGCAGCTAAAATGCTGTCAGTTACAATAGAAACCAGGTTGTCCCCTTCACGAATAATGGGACATCTGATTCCTCTGGAAATTGTTCCTACTAATCTTTCTTTGCTCATTTATCAAAACCTCCTAGGTTAATAATACATAAATCACAGGCTTTATTTTACTATTATTTTTTACGTAATTCAATAAAAAAATGCCCTGGGTACCAGGGCGAATATACGGTATTTTTGCCTACCATAAACTATTAATACAACCTGCGTTTCTATGATTCATTCACCAGTTTTCCCGTCATATGTTCCGGCGTTAGGCAAAGCATAACAACAGATGCACCATTCTTCTTTATATCGTCATCAATATACTTATCATCCACAGGGAATTTATAGCTTAGCTGTCTAATTGCATGAAGGGCCAGCTCTTTATCGGTTACTATCTCCATTCGACCAAAAACAATTACACTTTTGATATTTAGAGCCCAATCCCCTTCTTTCTTAAATCCTTGATCGTAAACGCAGAAGGAAACCTTGTTATGCTTTTCAATTGACTCCAAACGGTGACCACCAGGGCCGGAGTGGAAATAAATCTTGCCGTCCTCCGGGTTGAACCAATGGTTTATAGGCATGCCATATGGATAGTCATCGTCACCCAGCACAGAAAGAACGCCTCTGACCTCCTCAGTCAAAATCCTTTCACATTCTTCCTTAGTGAGAGCTTGTTTGATTCTTCTTATTTCTCTAAACATCCTTATTCACTTCTCCTTAACTCTTTCATTACGCAAAAGGGCGACAATATACTTTGTCGCCCCAAAGCACATACTATTTCTTCTTATTGGTCATAGCCTTCTTTGTTGCAGCATCCCATCTCCATCCTGCAACCTCCGGAAGATCAACACCATACTCATGGATATATTGCTTATGTTCAACCAACTTGTCATTCATTACCTGAATAAGGTGCGAACCGCGGTTTCCGAGCTGTGGCAGGAATTTGATTGCGTTCTTTACCAGGCTGAATCTATCGATTTCATTCTGCACACGCATATCGAACGGCGTTGTAATAGTGCCCTCTTCCTTATATCCAAATACGTGGATATTCTTGTTTGCACGTCTATATGTCAGCTCATGAATCAAGGTATGATATCCGTGGAATGCGAATATAATCGGTTTATCCTTCGTGAATATGGCATCATAGTCGGCATCGGTTAAACCATGAGGATGCTCCGTATGAGGCTGAAGTTTCATAAGGTCTACTACGTTAACCACTCGAATCTTGATATCCGGAATCTCATTTCTAAGAATTGAAACCGCAGCTAAGGTTTCCAATGTTGGGGTGTCTCCGCAACATGCCATAACAACGTCTGGTTCCTCACCTTGGTCGTTTGATGCCCACTGCCAGATTCCTATTCCTTGAGTGCAATGCTTTACTGCCTCTTCCATATTGAGCCACTGCGGTCTTGGATGCTTTGATGTAACCAGAACATTAACATAGTCCTTGCTTCTAATGCAATGGTCAAAACATGAAAGCAAGCAGTTTGCATCAGGTGGTAAGTAAAGTCTAACCACATCCGCCTTTTTATTTGCAATGTGATCAAGGAATCCCGGATCCTGGTGGGTGAACCCGTTGTGATCCTGCTGCCACACATTTGATGAAAGAATGAGGTTAAGGGATCCGATTTCCTCTCTCCAGGGAAGGTCTCTACATACCTTTAGCCACTTGGCGTGCTGAGCAGCCATGGAGTCAACGATACGGATGAATGCCTCATAGCTGGCAAAGAATCCGTGGCGTCCCGTTAGGAGATATCCCTCCAGCATACCTTCGCACATATGCTCTGAAAGCATTGAATCTACAACTCTTCCGTCCATTGCCAAATCATCGTCATCCTTATAAGCCTCTGCATTCCAATCTCTCTTTGTTACCTGGAAGACATTGCCTAGTCTGTTGGACATGGTTTCAT
>CACXFN010000153.1 GCA_902766915.1 uncultured Eubacteriales bacterium | reverse complement strand
TGCTATCCTTCTATAGCTTTCCGTATGGCTTTAAATGTTTTTTCACTTATTACATGCTCTATACTGCAGGCTTCCTCGTTCGCAGTTTCTTCATCGACACCTATGCTAATAAGCCATTCCCTAAAAAACTCATGTCTTTCGTAAATACTTTTAGCCAGTTTCTTTCCCGCTTTGGTAAATGTAATGTATCCTTCCTCAGAGACATCAATATACCCTTTTTCCCTCATGTTTTTAACAGCCACGCTGATACTGGGTTTTTTGAAGCCAAGCTCGTTAGCTATATCAACGCTGCGCACAACCGGTTTAGTTTCACTCAGCAGCAGAATAGTTTCCAGATAATTTTCCATGGATTCATTATATTTCATTAATCTTTTCCATCCTTTTCAAAATATATAATGGTTTCTTGCTATTAGTGATTCTATAACAAAAGTCAGGAGAATTTAATCCCCTGACTATTATAATGTCTTACGTGTTTATTTACAATCTTGGATATCTACTTTTGATATCTACTTTAGGAGTGTTTCCAGATGCTTCTTCTGGCAGCTACCCGCCTGCGGGCAGCCGATACATCTGGTGCCTTTCTTCTTTTCTTTAACTATATATCTTATAGCCAGGAAAAGAATCAGGATAACCACTATCAAAGCTATTATTGTCGGTATATTCATAATTCATTTCCTTTCTAAAGTTTTTAATCCTTAGTAAATGTTTACCAAGGTAATGTCACATTAGTGAGCTGCCACTGCCCCCTGGTGTAGTGCGTATTTCTTATCGAAGTCAGCGCGAATCTTTCTGGAGATCAAGACTATCACAAAGGCCATAATCAGAATCGCGATTAGTCCGGGAACAAAGCCCTGTCCCAGGTGTCCTTCAGTAAAGAGCGTTCCGAACTGATAAACCAGGAATGCCACTGTATATCCTGTCGCCAGTTGAAGGCCTATTGCACTCCATAGCCAGCCTTTGCTCTTCATCTCCGAATTCATTGCGCCAATCGCCGCGAAGCACGGAGGTGTGTAGAGGTTAAAGAAGAGATATGCCAATGCACTGATGGTTGTAAGTCCCATCGTCATAGCAATTTCATTGGCGCCACCTGTCATTTCCAATTCCTCTACATCGATAAACCTAGTGAGACCATATACTACAGCCAGTGTTCCAACAACGTTTTCCTTGGCAATGAAACCTGTGATAGCTGCTGCCGCCAGCTGCCATGCGCCAAAGCCCAAAGGAATAAGAAGTAATGCAAAGGGTGTTGCTATAGACGCAAGAATGGATGTGTTCTCCATACCCTCTTCCACTGCACTAAAGCTCCAATCATAGGACTGCATAAGCTGAACAACCAGATTGCAAATCAATATAATGGTTGCAGCCTTGATGATATATGCCTTTGCTCTTTCAAGCATTGAGAAGAATGCTCTTTTTATACTTGGAACCGCATATTTTGGAAGCTCCATGATGAAGAAAGACTTCCTGTACTTGTATCCTGTAACCGCTTTTACGAGCAATGCACCGAGGAAAATCAACCCAAGTCCAAGGAAATAACTCGTAACACTTACCCATCCTGCTCCATTAAAGAATGCTCCGGCAAAGAGGGCAATTACGGGGACCTTTGCACCACAGGGAATAAATGTCGCAAGCATCGCCGTCGCTCTACGTTCTCTTTCGTCGCGAATAGTTCGACATGCCATAATTGCCGGAATTCCGCATCCTGTACCGATTATTACAGGTATTACAGATTTACCGGAAAGTCCTACCCTCTTAAAAATGGGATCCATAACCGCACTTACTCTTGCCATATATCCGCAATCCTCCAACAGTGCAATCAGGAAATACATCACCATTACCAGCGGAAGGAAGCCAACAACTGCTCCGACACCTCCGATGATTCCGTCTGCTACAATTGTTGTAAGTATCTCCGGACTATCTGCCATCTTTTCCGCAACCCATTCCTGGAAGCCTTCAATATACCCTACAAGCCAGTCCGCAATAAAAGGTCCAAGCCATGCCTGCGACACAGTAAACACTACCCACATTACACCAGCAAAGACCAGAATACCCAAAATAGGATTCATAAGAAGTGCATCTAATTTATCCTGCGCATTGCTATCCCTGGAAGCAATTTCTCTGGTTTCAACGGCCTTAACGATATCGTTTACAAAAGCAAATCTTTTTCTGTCCTCCTGATCGACCTGTACCTTATCCTTCAAATCGATATCAGCCTGAATGTAAGGTGCCTTTTGCTTCATTCCATTTAAGGAAATGGCCTTGGTTACGACTTCCTTTAGGCCTTGATTGTTCTTGTCTGTTGATACTGTGTTAATGACCGGGCAACCAAGTTTTTCTTCCAGAGCCTTAGTGTCAATTACAGTTCCTTCTTTCTCGTTGATGTCGCTTTTATTAAGCGCAACAACAACAGGAACCCCCAGTTCCAATAGCTGCGTGGTAAAGAAAAGGCTTCTGCTTAGATTTGTTGCATCTACTATGTTTATAATTGCATCGGGATGTTTTTCTCTTACGTATTCACTGGTGATGCCTTCTTCCGGCGTAAAGGGCGACATGGAATAAGCACCTGGAAGGTCAACGGCAATAACCTCTACTCCCTTAGTGAATTCTTCTTTTATATAACTCTCTTTTTCTCCAACAGTTACACCCGCCCAGTTACCGACCTTTTCACTCATGCCGGTCAGGGCATTATACATCGTTGTCTTGCCGCTGTTTGGATTACCGGCAAATGCGATTCTCATATGTTTATCCTCCTACAAGTAATACTCATTAATGCTTACTGCTTTATGCTTACTGATTAATTCTTAGCGTTATATGACAATAGCCTCTGCCAGCAGATTATCCAAGCTATATCTACCGTCCTTGATTGCAACTATGCAATTCCTTTTCTTTTTGGAAATCAATGTTATAGGTTCACCTGTATAGCAACCTAATCTAAAGAGGAAGGCATTCATATCCTCATCCTCAGTATTTATTTCCTGAATCATATAAGTATTATTTGGTTCAGCTTCTAAGAGATTCATATATCCCCCTTCCCTTTTATTATCTAACCATCTAATAATGCCATTCGATATATTGATGTCATTCGACCTATTATGCCATTCAATCTATTATGTCATTAAAAACACCTTTGTAACGACGGTTATTAGTTTCTAATATTAATTAGACATTACTAACTAAATGATATTATATCAAATAGTTTGAGTAAGTCAAGCCTAACCATCTTATAGCCTAACCATCTTATAGCCTAATCAGCTTATGGGTAATAAGCCAGAGTATAACAACAAGAGCCGCTCGTAGAGCGGCCCTTGTCGTGCGATGTTTATGTTTTTAAGAAAGAACGTTCAAAAGGAGTAGTTTCTGTCTCTTTTGATGGTTTAAGTATAGAACAGAATTGTGTTGTTTTTGTAAAGAATACTTATAAAAATGGTGCAAACCCAATGTTTTTGCACCATTTAATATACTATTCGCTTTAGCAATTATTATAGATATTTAAGATCTATCTCTTTCTTTAGAAGCTGGCTGTTCAGGTAAATCATATAGAAGGCCCTTGCCTTAGGATGACTGGCAATGAATTCCGTATGTTCTCCAATTTGAATCAATGCCACATTGTCTTCCAATGCAAATCCCGGAATTTCTTTTTCCAATAATCGTCTATCAAAATTTGAACGTTCATCATCATTATAATGAGGGCAAACTGCATTGTGCTGAAGATCTAAAAGATTATCTGCCCATATGTATTGCCAATCTGTCCTGCCATCATTAAATTGACTATTGCTGTATCCGCAACTGAACCAACAAGTACAGCCTGCACCATTACCTCCAAGTACAGCACTGTCATTGGTAAACACGAGTTTTAATTTGGAATCTAGATTGAAGCGTTTCCAAACATTCATCATGTAGACAGTATTACCTCCGCCTACATAAATAAAATCCGCCCATTCCAGAAGATCATCAATATCCGATTCCGAATAATCACCTCTGACCAACTCTAAAACACGGACCTCAGCATTCAGTTCAGTAAATGCATCTTTAAATTCAGCTATATATTTTTGGTCATCTCTACTGGCGGTAGGAACAAACAACACCTTAGGCGTATCCATTTCAGTCATACTGAGAGCATATCTATTGAGTGCCTCAGCGGTTTTAAAATCCCCACCAGCAATTGCAGCTATTCTTCCCATAGTTATTAACACTTCCTATTTACGTATTAACCCGTCACCTAAAAGACTCTTATTCAATACATTAAGGGCTTACGCACCCCCTCACAATTATTATTATATTACAATCATGTTACCTTAACGATATAAAAATGATATAAAAGCGTGAAAAACAGCAGTCCAAAAGTATGATTTTTTCACAAATTACACGTTTTTCAGCGAAAGGGTCACAAAACAGTTGACATATTATTCATCTTGATGTATAGTTATTCACATATTTGAATATTGATTCATTGCAGAATGATTGCATAATATTTACATACACGAGGAGGAATTGGTTATGCAGAAAGAAGATATCAAAAAAGTTGTCCTTGCCTATTCCGGCGGCCTTGATACATCGGTTATGATTCCATGGCTAAAAGAAAACTATAACGATTGTGAAATAATCGCAGTTTCAGGGGATGTCGGACAAGGGGATGAACTGGACGGCTTGGAAGAAAAAGCAATTAAGTCCGGAGCATCTAAGTATTTTGCCCTTGATTTGCAGGATGACTATGTAAACAACTATATTGTCCCCACAATGAAGGCCGGAGCCATCTATGAGGATTATTTACTTGGAACCAGCACAGCCAGGCCATGTATAGCAAAGGGTTTGGTGGAGATTGCCTTGGCAGAGAATGCGGATGCCATTGTTCACGGATGCACCGGAAAAGGTAATGACCAAGTGCGTTTCGAATTAGGGATAAAGCATTTTGCTCCGGATATGAAAATAATTGCGCCATGGCGTGAGTGGGAGTTAAAATCCAGGGACGATGAAATAGATTATGCTGAAGCCCATAATGTTCCGCTGAAGATTAGTAGGGAAACCAATTATTCTAAAGATAAAAACATTTGGCATTTATCCCACGAAGGACTTGATTTGGAAGATACGGCAACAGAGCCAAAATACAATCAGGAGGGTTTTTTAGAAATAAGCGTATCTCCTATGCAAGCGCCGGACGAACCTACAGATATCACTATAGATTTTGAAAAAGGAATTCCCGTGGCTTTAGACGGAAAAAAGATGTCTGTTAAGGATATGATTTATGCGCTTAATGAAATCGGCGGTAAGAACGGCATCGGAATCCTTGATATCGTAGAGAATCGTTTGGTGGGAATGAAAAGTCGTGGCGTCTATGAGACTCCCGGAGGGACCATTTTATATAAGGCACATAAAATATTGGAGAGCATCACGCTTGATAAAATGACTGCTCACGAAAAAGAGAAGCTGTCGGTCACATACGCCGAGCTAGTGTATAATGGTCAATGGTTCACACCCCTCAGGGAGGCTCTGGACGCTTTCGTCGATAAGACACAGGAAACCGTCACCGGAACAGTTAAGCTAAAACTATATAAAGGCAATATAATTAATTCCGGTGTAACTAGCCCATATTCCCTCTTTGATGCGGATTTGGCATCCTTTGGTGAGAGCACGTATAACCAGAAAGATGCAGAGGGCTTCATTAATCTTTACGGATTACCTATTCAGGTTAAGGCAGTTCTGGATGGAAAGCATCGTGCGATTAAGGATAACATCAAGGATAGTATCCCAGGTGTGTCAGAGGATGACTATAAGGCCTGGCACGATTAAAGATTTTTAACAAAAAGGACACGAAGGGCGTTAAGGACAGCAATCACCATGACTCCAACGTCTGCAAAAATTGCCATCCACATATTAGCTATCCCTACGGCACCTAGGATTAGGCATAGAACTTTTATACCTATTGCAAACCAAATATTTTCCTTTACAATGCGAAGGCATTTACGCGATATGCGTACTGCCTTCGCGATTTTTTTGGGATCATCATCCATAAGAACCACATCTGCTGCTTCAATCGCCGCATCAGAACCCATGGCACCCATGGCAATACCGATATCTGCCCTTGATAGAACCGGTGCGTCATTTACGCCATCACCTACAAATGCAACCGCACCTTGCCCTTGGGAAAAACTGCTTGAGTCCATAATCTCTTCTATGGCCGAAACTTTATCTCCCGGCAACAGTTCGCTACGAACCTCTTTTATATTCAGGAGACTCGCTACCCTATCAGCTTCTTCTTTTCTATCACCTGTCAACATCACTATTCGGTTAACACCGGATGCATTCAAATCCTTGATCGCCTGAAGCGAAGTTTCTTTTATAACGTCAGCTATCTCTATGTATCCCGCGTATCTTCCATCAATGGCAACATTTACAATAGTCCCTGAAGAACCGTCCCCTGGCTCCATTTCATCATCAAAGACAGCTGATACAAGGTGCATCATTTTTTTATTTCCAACAGCAACATGATGTCCATCTATGGCGGCTCTTATGCCCTTCCCCGCAATTTCCTCAATAGAGCTCACTCTATTATTAATCAATAGCTCATTATGATTATTCTCCGATTCCGGCGTCAACGCTTTGCGGTTCATATATTCCTGAACTATGCTCTTAGCTATGGGATGGGAGGAGGCACTCTCTGCAAGAGCTGCATATTCCAATAATCTGGTTTTTTCAGCTTCGGCGGGAGGGTTAGAGTTTATAGCAGGCATCACTTTCGTAACCCGGAAAACACCCTCTGTTAGCGTCCCCGTTTTATCACAAACCAGGGTTTTCGTATTTGCCAGTTGCTCCAGGTAATTTGATCCTTTAATTAGAATTCCTGCTCTGCTTGCACCGCCAATTCCACCAAAAAAACTTAGGGGGATACTTATTACCAAGGCACAAGGACAACTAATTACTAAGAAAATCAGTGCTCTGTAAATCCATGTACTCCAATTTGATGCATCACCGGTAAGGGTATTTATCAAAGGCGGTAGAATTGCCAAAATTACTGCACCTCCAACTACCAAAGGCGTGTATAATCTGGCAAATCTGCTTATGAAGTCTTCAGATTTGGATTTTCTGGAACTGGCATTCTCCACCAAGTCCAATATTTGCGACGCAGTTGATTCGCCAAACTCTTTGGTGGTTCTAATGTCTAAAACCCCTGTAATATTAATGCATCCACTTATGACTTCGTCTCCCTCATTGGCATTTCTGGGTTTGCTTTCGCCGGTAAGTGCAGCGGTATCTATGGTTGATTTGCCACTTACTATCACTCCATCTATAGGTATTTTTTCTCCCGGTCTACAAACTATTATGGTTCCAATTTCAACCTCATCGGGATCCACCTGAATTAGACTCCCATCTTCCCGCCTTAGATTTGCATAGTCCGGTCGAATGTCCATTAAATCACTGATATTCTTTCTGCTTTTTCCTATAGCGTAGCTTTGGAACCACTCTCCAATTTGATAGAAAAGCATTACAGCAATGGCTTCCACATAGTCTCCTGTGTCAATCAACGCAAGTACAATTGCACCAAAGGTAGCTATGACCATTAGCAAGCATTCATCTAAGGGTTGGCGGTTCTTAATACCTTTCCATGCTTTGATAATAATATCGTAGCCAACAATTAAATATGGAATCATGTAGAGAATGAATTTTAGAGGCGTACCCAGTTGGGGATTTATGGCACTA